>JBCCIH010000182.1 GCA_039028315.1 Thermodesulfobacteriota bacterium
GCAAAAGTAATAGCCGATATTCCCAAAGACCTCGTGAGCGAGGTTGTGGTTGTTAACAACAACTCGTCTGATAAAACAAGCGAAGTTGCTCAGAGCGCTGGAGCAACTGTATTAGATGAGAAGCAAATGGGCTATGGGTGTGCATGCTTGAAGGGAATCGAGTACGCAAGCCAGAAAAACGAAAGGCCCGATATTATAGTTTTTCTTGACGGTGACTACTCAGATTATCCCGAGCAACTAATAGAACTTATACAGCCAATTACAGAGAAGAAGATAGATATGGTAATTGGCTCCAGAGCACTTGGTAATGCTCAAGAAGGATCACTTCTTCCCCAGCAAGTATTTGGGAACTGGCTTGCAGTCACTCTAATAAAATATCTCTATGGTGTTCGCTTCACAGATCTTGGGCCTTTTAGGGCAATTAAGTTTGATAAGTTAATAGAACTGAAAATGAGTGATAAAACCTACGGCTGGACTGTTGAGATGCAGGTAAAGGCGGCTAAGCACAAATTCAGATGCACTGAAGTCCCAGTTAACTATAGAAAGCGTATCGGAGTCTCTAAAATTGCAGGCACTATCAGTGGAAGCATCAAAGCAGGATATAAAATACTCTGGACTATTTTTAAATATCTTTAGTAGACGTAGTTAATTATACTTCCAATACGAAGCCAAAGACCGGCTAAACCGTTTAATATAAAACCACCGTCTGTAAATACCGCCACACTAGTGGTTGCACCTACCCTTAAAGGATATTTTTCTTCATCAAGATTAGTTATTTTAAGTCTCACCGGAAACCTCTGAGATAAACTAAACCAGTTCTCAGGCGTCTCAACATCGGGCAGATATCCTGAGGGAACACCCTGCCCTGCACTCACGCCCCAGTCTGAGTTTTCAACCTGTGCCTTAAAGATTTTCCCTGGATACATAGATAAAGCGATTTCAGCGCTCTGACCCTCTTTAATTCTACCAATACTGTTTTCTCTAAAGTTTGCCACTATCCACCAGCTTTCATCGTCTAC
The DNA here is from genome assembly GCA_039028315.1 of Thermodesulfobacteriota bacterium. Lineage (NCBI taxonomy): Bacteria > Pseudomonadati > Thermodesulfobacteriota > Thermodesulfobacteriota bacterium. The sequence continues at coordinate 1,020 of JBCCIH010000182.1, forward strand.
AAAAGTGAGCACAGCATCACCAGCGTTTGCGTAGGCACCATTTACAAGCTGAAGGTTGGTAACGTATCCATCACTCGGGGCATAAACGGTTGTCTGCAAGAGGTTATACTCTGCATATCTAAGGGCCGATTCTGCCTCTTTAATTATTGCAAACTCGCCGTCTATTGTATATTCGAGCGCTTGCTGAGCGCTTGCAAGATTGGCTTTGGCCTCGCCCAGAGTTGCCTCTTGGCTCCTAAGCTGATCCAGGGCAGAATCAAGCTCGAGCTGAGCAATATAGTTTTTCTGGGCCAAAGGAACGAGGTCGTCATACTGCCTCTTGGCATAAACGAGATCTGCCTGGGCTTGTTTAACCCCCTCTTGGGCTGATACGACAGCGCTTTTTAGCTGATCAACCTCCTGCTGATTCTGAACCAACGATGCCTTAAGCTCCTCAACCAAATATTCATATGGACTTGGATCAATACTAAATAGTTTCTGGCCCTCTTGGACAAATTGGTTGTTTTCAACAAACACGCCCATGACTCTTCCCTCAACCTGAGGGGCAACTTGAACTACATATGTTTGGACATAAGCGTCGTCCGTATATGGTGTGTAACGGTCTAAGAGTGCATAGTACAAAACTAGGATAACAATCACTGAAATAATGAAAGTTATCCAAAATTTTGGAGTGTATTTAATTGTTTTTATCTGAGAGATAAAATTGCTCATAGCTTTTGGAGTAAAAGCCTAAAATCCAGAAATTCCTGTGAATTTTTTACCACCATCCCCAGGGGCCGCCCATCCATCCCCACATATTATCAGATGCGACTTCATTACTAATGGCCGCATCCTCAACCTCATTTGCGATTTGCGACTGGGTAAGGAGTTTCTCATAGCGCTGATATGCCGCCTGATCTCCTGTGAAGACGCATTTGCAATTTGTAGGGTCTGCATACCAGTACAATGGTTTATTGTCTTTTACGCTAAAGAGCACTTTATGCGGGGTAAGAGTGTTCAAATTTTCAATTTCAGCCTGAGTCGTGGCCGGTATCATTTTAAAACCTGCGGCGCTTAAGAGTTGTTCCTGCTCTTGGGTTTTGTTATTTTCTATAGCAGCGCACGCTGATAGTACGAAAACTAAAAATAAAATAGACAAAAGTGATATATTTTTTCTCATCTTTTCCCTCCTTATAGATAATAGAATTCTTACAACTTAAGATAACCTAACATTTGTAGATTTAGAATAGAGAATATCTACTAATTTCTTAGTCCATACCTTCTCTTTTCTTATACCATTTAACCAGTGGTGCCAATGTGAGACCTTGAATCAGAATAGAAAATACAACTACCATGTAAGTGAGTACTAATATAATGTCTTTATGGGAATCTTCAGGAAGTGACAATGCCAATGCAATGGAAACCCCTCCTCTTATTCCGATCCAAGTCATGATAAGACCTTTTATCCTTGGAATTGGTCTGAAAAATCTAAGGAAAATCAGCGGGAACTCAACACTTATGTATCTTGCGATAATTATTACGGGAATAACTAGGCTTGCACCAATAAAGTATGTTTCTTTAAAATTAACTATAAGTATTTCAAGACCGATTAACACAAACAAAACTGCATTTAGAACCTCATCAATAACTTCCCAAAACTCCCTTACATAGTGCCCGTGCTCATGCCTTACACCAAGTCTAACTCTATCATTTCTGCTTTTAGCCAGAAACAATCCTGTTACCACGCTGGTCAGAGGAGCGGATACATCTAAAAGTTCTGCAAGAGAATACCCTCCAGAGACTATTGCCAGAGTAATCAAAATAATAACAATATGGTTATCTGATCCTTTAATGATTATTTGCATAATCATTTGATGTGTTATGAAACCCAGAACGAGCCCCAGTAAAAGCCCGCCGAGTGCTTCTCTTAAGAAAAACTCTCCTATAGAGATGACCGTAAAATCTGTGGTTCCTGTAGCAATACCCAAAAGAAGCACAAACAGTACAACTGAGGCTGCGTCATTAAAGAGTGATTCGCCGGTTATAATTGTCTCCATCGTCTTATCGGCATCTACTTTCTTTAAGATCTTTAGAACTACAACAGCATCAATAGGAGATATAATCGCACCAAAAATAATTGTATATATTAAAGGTAAATCACCACCTAAAGCATTTACTAAAAAGTACATTACAAAGCCAACAAATAATGATGATATAACTATTCCTACTGTTGCCAGATAAGATATTGTCCACGCATACTCTTTTAGCTTAGTAACCTCTACTCTTAGTGCTGCAGCGAACAATAGAAAACTCAGCATGCCGTTCATAAACAAATGATTAAAATCCGCAGCAATAACTAGATCCTGCGCCCACTGTATATGCCCAAAACCGATGTAGCCTAAAACTATAAATAAAATAGAGGCGATCAGGGATGCCAGCATTATCCCGATCGTAGAAGGAAGCTTTACATAAACTTCGTTAATAAAGCTGAATATAGCAGTTAGCGTTATTACTATGGCAAATACTGTAAAAAGACTCATATTATTAGTTCAATGCTTGGATAAATCCTTAGCCGCCTTATAGAAATTAATAGAAATTATATAGAACAGAAAATTAATGTACAGAATTATTATGCCTCCCTGGGGTTTAGAGCACCCTGAACGAGGATTTTATTTTGATTTATTTTATCTATTTCAGAGCTTATTTTGTACAACGAATCAAGCAGGCTAAGCATACTCGTGTGCACTAAGACCTGATTCTCTACATCTTTTGGGTCAAAGTTGCGCCATGAGCCTTCTTTTCTATATTCATGTACATGTTCTTCAATATCTGTTTTCAAATCGTTAATTTGATCACAAAAATTATGCTTGCTATTAAATTGTCCAGATACATCTTCAAAAAGCTCAGTTATTTGCCTATATCTAGAATCAAGATTTGTTATGAAGTCTTCCATTGAGCTCTTGTCTTTAAATTGAATAATAGTTCGGTTTAAAGTCTCTAGATCAGCATACATAAACTCAATTGACTCAATTATATGAATTATTTCCTCAGCATGAAGCTCATTGCTTCTAATAACATATTCAGCGTCATGAAGAAGCTGAGTGCTTGTTGGGAGCACAGCAGCAAGCGGCAAAATTAGCTTTTGAGCCTTTTCTTCATTTTCAGTTTTGAGGGTTATCAAATCTGAGATTATTTCACCACTAATACGTATAGATTTTGATATTTTCTCTTTAAGAAGGCTGTATGGGTTAGTTGGCCATAGAAGGTGCTGAACTATAAGGCCTATGAAAACCGCAGAGAATAGGGCCAAAAACCGAGTAAAGGCATCGCTTATGTCCAGATTAGGACCTGTAGTTAATAAAAGTCCGAAAGGAAAAAGAAGCCCCGCCTGAAGACCTGACACGGCAATATCCTTACTGCTGCTAGCAATATAGGCTGCTATAAAAGTAGCAAGACTGTATAGCGCTATAACAATTGAGAAATGAGGCGATATAGAAATCACCATTATACTAATAAAACAAAACGTAATTCCCAGTACTACTCCTATAATCCCATACCTGCTTTTCATAAATGCCTGACCAAGGTTTGGTATAACTCCAAATAATATTGCAAAGAATACGACCTGTCCGCCTCCGGGAAGACCTATAGCTACCTCACCAAACATAAGGATGAGGAAAATCACAACTGTTTTAACCCCAGCTCTAAAGCCATCTTGATCAATATATAAAAATGAGCTTTTTCTTTTATTCTCTACCTGTTTTGTATGTGTTAATCGTTCCGCCATCATAACAGAGTATTGGTTATTGTGAAATAC
>JBCCIH010000183.1 GCA_039028315.1 Thermodesulfobacteriota bacterium
GCTGAGTTGAAAGAAATTTTATTCTTTTATTGATCAAGTATTGTGTTCTTTAAAATTTACAGGTATAAATACCGTCTCTAATTTTTATGAATTTCTGATTAAGAAAACAATAAGTCAAATTAAGGATGATATAGCAAAGTCATGATAGTCGGAATTCCTAAAGAAACATCACCAGGTGAGAGCAGAGTAGCAATAGTACCGAACACAGTTCCATCCTTACAGAAGGCAGGATTTGTAGTTCATGTGGAAACAGGCGCTGGTCTGGAGGCCGGTTTCCCTGACAATCTTTTTCAAGACCAGGGCGCAGTTATTTCTGATCGCTCTGAAGTATTCGAAAAGGCCGATGTAATTTTACAGATTAACACCGTAGGCTCAAACCCTGAAACAGATTCACAAGACATTTCTTTACTTAAAGAAGGACAGATAGTTATTGGACTAATTGATGCACTTTCAAATGCAGACGCTGTAAGAGCTCTTGCAGACAGTAAGGTCAAATCATTTGCTCTTGAGCTAGTTCCTAGAATAACTAGAGCCCAGGCCATGGACGTTTTATCTTCTCAGGCTAACCTTGCAGGATATAAATCTGCACTTCTTGCAGCAGATTCAATGCCTAGAATTTTTCCTATGATGATGACAGCAGCAGGAACAATTACTCCTGCCAGAGTGCTAGTCATTGGAGCTGGTGTTGCTGGACTTCAGGCAATTGCTACAGCCAATCGTTTAGGGGCAATAGTTTCAGCATACGATATCCGTCCAGCAGTTAAAGAGCAGGTACAGAGTTTAGGAGCCAAGTTCGTTGAGCTTGAGCTGGAAACAGGTGAAGCTGAAGATGAAGGCGGCTATGCAAAAGCAATGGATGAGGAGTTTTATAAAAAGCAGCGTGAGCTAATGACAAAAGTTGTAGCAGAAAATGACGCTGTAATTACAACAGCTTCTATTCCCGGAAAAAAGGCACCTATTCTAGTTACTCAAGAAATGGTAGACGGCATGAAGCCGGGATCCGTAATTGTTGATTTAGCTGCAGAAAGCGGCGGCAATTGCGAAGCAACAAAAGCAGGTGAGACCGTGGATGTAGGAGGCGTAAAAGTAATAGGCCCCGTCAATGTGCCATCAACTGTCCCTTATCACGCAAGCCAAATGTACGCTAAAAATATCGCAAATCTACTTTTGTTAATGGTAAAAGACGAAGAATTAAACATAGATTTAGAAGATGAAATTTTAAAAGAATCACTCGTCACAGACGGGGGTAATGTCGTAAACGACAGAGTTAAAGAAGCACATAGTTTATAACTTTGAAAGGGGGTTAATTTAAATGGATGGCTTTGCAATAGTATTTACAATATTTGTTCTTGCCGCTTTTATAGGGTTTGAAGTTATATCCAAAGTACCTCCCACGCTTCATACCCCGCTTATGTCTGGTTCTAATGCAATTTCAGGAATCATTTTAATAGGTGCAATCTTATCCGCTGGCGCACAGCATAGCTGGTTAACAATCATACTTGGAACCCTTGCTGTGATACTTGCTACAATCAACGTAGTTGGCGGATTTATGGTTACGAACAGAATGTTAGAAATGTTTAGGAGGAAGGATTAACCTATGTCTCCCGGATTAGTCAATATAGCTTATTTAGTAGCAGCAAGTTTATTTATTTTTGGCCTAAAGGGTCTATCACACCCAAGAACCGCAGTGAGAGGAAACATGCTGGGGGCCCTTGGTATGCTGCTGGCAATCGTTATTACTCTTCTTGATCGAAATATCATTGGTTACGAATATATAATTGCTGGAATTATTATTGGAGGCGCAATCGGCGCAGTTCTGGCTATAAAGATTAAGATGACTGCTATGCCCGAGCTTGTTGCATTGTTTAACGGTTTTGGCGGACTGGCATCTATCTTAGTTGCAGGTGCAGCATTATATGAAGCAGCCGGTCTTCAAGGCATGGAAGGAGCGATTGTACTTAATGCACAATTTTCCATCTCAACATTTGCCTCCGGATTTATCGGTGCTGTCACATTCTGGGGAAGTTTAGTGGCTTTTGGTAAACTTCAGGGAAAGGTTAATGACGGTGCTGTAAGATATCCTCTTGACCAGGCGGTGAAAATTGCACTCGCAGTTATTTGTATAATATTTGCATACTTAATGGTTGTTTATCCCGGTGCATCCGCTCCATATTGGATAATGATCATAATTGCTTCAGTACTTGGCATTCTATTTGTAATACCAATTGGCGGCGCTGATATGCCTGTTGTGGTAGCGCTGCTTAACTCATTCTCAGGACTTGCAGCAGCTGCTGCAGGGTTTGTACTCTTTAACAGCGTACTAATTGTTGCAGGAACACTCGTAGGTGCCTCAGGAATAATACTAACAATTATCATGTGTAAGGCCATGAACCGTTCATTGACCAATGTACTCTTTGGAACTTTTACAGTTACGGAAGGTGGGCCTTCTGCTGACGAAGTATACGGCGGAAAGGTCAAGTCAACCTCAGCTGAAGAGGTTGCAATGCTTCTAGAAGGAGCAAAAAGAGTTTGCGTTGTACCAGGATACGGAATGGCAGTAGCTCAGGCGCAGCATGCAGTAAGAGAACTCTTTGATCTTCTAGAAGGTCACGGAACAGTTGTTGAGTTCGGGGTACACCCGGTTGCAGGGCGTATGCCTGGACACATGAACGTTCTTTTAGCTGAAGCCGACATTCCATATGAAAGACTAAAAGATATGGACGAGATCAATCCTAACTTTAAACAGATCGATGTCACAATAATAATCGGCGCAAACGACGTTGTTAACCCGGTTGCTAGAACAGATCCTGATAGCCCGATAGCGGGTATGCCGATCTTAGATGTGGACTACTCTAAAACTGTAGTTGTCATCAAAAGAAGCTTAAGCCCTGGTTTTGCAGGAATACCTAATCCTCTATTCGCTCTTGATAACTCGCTTATGTTTTTTGGCGATGGTAAAAAAGCAGTAGAAGATATGGTTAAATGCTTAAAAGAAGAGATTGGCTAAACCTTATTTTCTTAGACTTACAACCTAAATATATTATTGGAAGAGAAATAGAGTACTTTGTCTTATTCTAGATCGCCTTCCCATTTCACAATCTTAAGATCTAGCACAAAGAATGCATAGAAAACTGGGACTAGTATAAGTTCAATTATTGTTGCTAGTGCCAGGCCACCGATCTGTGCATAGCAAAGAGGCTGCCAAAGTGGTCCTCCATCGATTGCAAGTGGAAACAGCGCAAGTATTGTAGCTCCCACTGTTATCAAAATCGGACGTAGTCTCTGAACCCCGGCGTCTAAGAGTGAATCTTTAAACGGCTCGCCTTTTTGGTGCATTTCTTCAACATAGTCGAACAATACAATAACATGGCTGACTATAACTCCGACAAGAGCAATCATTCCAAGAAATGCCATAAATCCAAACGGCTCGCCCATTATAGCTAGCGCTATTAACGAGCCTACAATTCCGTAAGGTACTGCGGCAAAAACCAGCAGCGGCTTAACAGCATTTCTAAACTGAATAAGTAGTGATATGAATATCCCGATAACTGAAATTAGCAAGACCATGCTAAGGTTTCTGTTGCCCTGCTGTGATTTTGCTTTTTCTCCTCCCCAAACTAAATCATATCCGGGAGGAAGAGATTCAATAAATGCCTGTATTTTCTTCTCACCCTTTTTCAAGATTGTAGATGGAAGCTCGCCTGGGGCAGGGAATGCGATTACAGTTAGCGCCCTGAAATGGTTTCTCCTAACTACCCTGGATGTTTCTATGCCGTAAGTGAGGTCGGATACTTGGGCTAAGGGGATCTTTACATCGTTTGCAACACCATATACATACATATTCTCAATATCTGAGAGCTCGGCCCGTTCATTAATCCTTAGCCTGGCGTTCACCGGGATATTTTTATCGCCTTCTTTATATGAGGTGAACTGATATCCACTGAGCGCAGTGAGCGATGAGATTGCAACATCTTGGTTTGTCACACCAGATAGATTTGCACGGTCAGGATCTACCTCGAGTTTCACAATGAAGCTATCCTCAAACCAGTCATCTCTAACAATCGAAGTCTCAGGAATTTCTCTTAATATCGACTTTAATTCTTCTCCGAGCTTTCTTAGAGTTTCAATATCCTGCTCTTCGGTTTCAAGATCTGAATTGATATCGGCTCTTCCGCTAAGGTGTATCTCAATTGGGTAGTCAACTGCATTTAGCTGAATTTCCCTGACTTCAATGTGTGCTCCAGGTATCTGATCAGATATAGCTTTCTGAAAGAGCGGAGCAAGTTCTGGGGTGTATTTTCTCTCATCTAATCTAATAATTATCTGGGCATAGTTTTTCTGCTGCTGCTCAGGTGCGACAGTGCTCCAGAACCTGGGACTTCCCCCGCCAATATACGATGCAAGAGAAATCAGGGGATTATCAATCTTTTTTTCTTTTGCATATTTTTCTGCGACTTCCCTTATCACATCCCCAGTCTGCACTACGGTTTCATTCGTAGATGCGAGTGTAGCGCCGTTTGGCATCCAAACGTCTACATAGGATAGATATTGAACATCTGAAGGGAAAAATGATGTTTTAATATTTGATGCTATTAATCCTCCTACAACAAAAAACACCAATGATATTGCAAACGCTTTCTTTCTATTGTCTATTGCCCAATTAGCAATGCGGTAGTAGTGTCCCGTAAAGCCCTGTGTTCTTTTTTCTTCAAGTGTAAGCTCTTTTTTCTTTGGCCTAAGAAGATAATATCCAAGCATAGGCACAAAAGTCATAGAGAC
>JBCCIH010000184.1 GCA_039028315.1 Thermodesulfobacteriota bacterium
AACGCAGGTTTTTTCTTAAGCACAATATTTGACTCTGCAATCTCCACAGGGCTGTTAAAATTCAGCTGAGTTGGAACGTTGAAATAATCTGAGAACACCTTTGCTTCCTCTGCTAGCATGTTGCCGTAAAAATCCATCTGGAGTTTAAGCCAATCCGTAAGATAGTTTGTGAGAACTGCACCCACAGTCATTTTACTATCTTTAATATCAACTGTTGTTTCGGTTATCGCCAGTTCTTGAGTTGTGGTTTTAATCTGCGCCTCAGAAATTGTCATATCAGTATCAAGCCCCTGCAAGCCTAATTCTACTGTGTTTATGTTTCCCTCTGCACCTATTTCCCATTTTTCTGAATCATTGACAGGTCCTTTAAAGTTTAAAAAGGAAAAAAAGGCTGAGCCTTTGATAGATTCAATGTGCCTAAGATCGTCCTTGAGAGTGTTAAATGAAGTAAGCCAAGGGAATATTATTGCTAGATCAACCTTTGTGTTTTTAGAACTAAGAGCAAGTATTTTATCACTCTCCCAATGATAAGAACCTGTAGTTTCTGGAGATGAAAACTCGCCGATTTTAACTTTTAGCCCTTCAAAATCTATTGACTTATGATTGTAGTTAAAGTTACTCCCTTTAACATTCACTGGCAGCGGTACCCTCTCATAATCAGCTGTAATATCTAACTCTGATACATATACATTAGTTTTAGGAGACTTCTTCTGATCTCCGATTTTGAGCTTGCCTTGCGCTGTACCCTGTAAGTTTTTTATCATGCTAAGCTCATGTAAGAATCCTTCATCATCTACAAATTTCTTAATAATAGGAGGGATTTCAGATGCATCAGAGTCAATCATAATATCCAGGTGTAATGGTCCGATTGGGCCCTCTATGCCTATGATAAATGTACCGTCATGGCCTACTGCAGTGCCTGATTTTGCCTTAAGATCAGTCCCTGTAAGCTTGCCATCAGCGATAAGAGCATCGCCGGAGACATCTGTTAAATCAAAATCTCCATACGGAATAAATATGTTTCCATCTATGAGATTTGCTTTTAGTACAAAGTTGCCTTTTCTCCAAAGATCCCTAAAATCTTCTCCGCTTGCAGTAAGGCTTATGTTTGGTATTGTGCCGCCTCTAACAATGTTGAATATAAGGTCTACTATTCGGTCCCCGCCTGCCATAAACAAAACAGCATTCCTAGAGGACTCTACATCTATATTATTTCCATTTAAATTTAAATTAACCTTGTTTTCCTTTTTATCTATTCTGTGTTGGCCGCTGGCTTTTATATCCGGGTATGCCATATCTACACTGTTTAGAGTTATTAAGGTTTTGTCTTCATCCAGCACTACATCTGTATCTATTTTATTTCCTTTTATTTCAAACTCTTGATCACCTTTTGATAGTGTTAACTCAGAGTTAGAAACAACAACATTTCCGCTTAGATCTTCTAGAGATTTAGTCTTATAGCTGACATCGATATCTATATTTGACTTTGTTACCAGTTTATTATCCGAGGAGAGGTAATTAAGGAGCATGTGAGGTTTAAATCTTGTTAGGGTTATATCACCATTAGCATCATATGACTTAGTGTTTATAACACCCTTTAGAGCGATAGTCTGACTGATATTTGAGTTTGCTCTTATTCTGTAATTAAGAGAATTATTAGGGTATGCGATTACAGCATTTAAGTTGTTAAATTCTAAAAAATTCTCATCTGACTTTTTTATAGTTAAATTAGCGTAATCAATACGGGCATTAAACCCCTTCCATTTTGAGTTTAGATAGTCCAGAATTTTTACAAGCTGTTCTCTTTGTTCCTCATAAGAAAATGGCTCATGGCCATCTATCTGCTCTTCCTCTTTGGATTTTTCAGGAATCATCAATGTCATCTTGGGACGGAGGAATTTAAGCTCGGAGACTTCTACATTTCCATATAGGAGAGGGAGAATTTTGGGATATACAATTACAGTATCGAAGGTTCCTTCAAATTTATCCGGAATACTTAGCTCGGTGTTTTTTATAAGCACGTGGGGTCTGTGAAAAAAATGAAGAGTCATGGTTTCATAATCTATATCACCACCAACTTTATCAGCTATAAGCCCGTGTATCTTATCCTTGACGGAATCTTTTTGTATTAGATTAGACGCTATGAAGAATGCTGCCGTTACAATAATAATTAGTACTAAAGCTGCTGCTGACAGCCAAACTGAGACTTTTTTAACTTTACTCACTCGGTATACCCTATACAGCGACAACCCAAAGTACTATGCTTTGAGATATCACTAAACGCCAGTTTGAATTGCAAGATAATGGTAACTTACAAGGGGCTGTTCCACAATCAATTTTTACGATTCTAGCTGAGTTTTAACCCTTAGTTCTCAGCAAGTTTACTTTTTACAAACATTATTGCCAAAAGCGCTCCGATACTAGAGAGCACTGCTGTAAATATAAGACCTCCTCCAACACCTGTGACATATGAGTGCTGAATGTGTCCAATAATCTCGCTATAGCGCTCACTTCCGAGACTGGATATAAGGTTTTGACTAGTGCCGCTTGCTACTACAAAATCTGTAACCTCAGCTAACTGGGACTTGGATAGGTCAATATTTGATGAGCTTAGTCTTGTAATCAAATCATTTTTTGCAAAGTAGGTAAAAATTGTAGTAGCCATTGCCAGACCAAATGCGCCTCCGACAAGCTGGAACATATATAAAATACCTCCGGCCAAACTGGCTCTTGCCTCACTCACAGCGCTAACGCCTGCAGTAGTTATAGAAGGCACTGCAAAACCCAGACCGACGCCGGCCACTAAATAGCCTGGAATAAGTCCATAGTACCCCTGTCCAAAGCCGAACAATACGACTAGAAAAATCCCTACAGATACCAGGAACATGCCGATGAAAATAGACAGCCGTGCTCCAATTTTATTGTATACCTTGGCTGAATATGCCGATGTGGCTGAGAATACTACGAGCATAGGTACAAGAACCGCCCCTGCTCCTATAGGGGTGTAGTTCAGGAATTTTTCTAAATACTGGGTTACATAGAGAAGGATTGCGAAAAATCCGGGAACAAAAGTAAACATTATTGTGCCCACTATCATGAATTGAAAATTTCCCATTACATCTTTTGGTATTAGGCCTTCGTCCTTACTTCTCTCAATCATAAGGAAAATCGCCATTACCACAGCAAAAATTACTAGGAGCAAGATAGTTTTATAGGAAATCCATCCCCAGGTAGGCGCCACCGTAAGCGCATAAAGTAGGGCAACCAGTGAAATTGAGACTGTTATAATACCACTGTAATCAATCGGATTCTCATCTTCTTGTACTACTTGTTTATCTACGACTATATAGGTTATAACGCCAGCAATAATACAGACCGGAAGATTTACAAATAATACCCAGCGCCAATCAGCAAATTCAGTCAAAACCCCGCCAATCAGTGGCCCTGCGGCATTACCGATACCACACATTACCATTAATAGTCCGCCAGCTAGGCTCTTTTGATCCTCACCAACTGAGGAGTATAGTATGCCAATCACACAGGGCCAAAGCATTGCTGCGCCTACGCCCTGTATTACTCTTGCTGCAATAATCATAGCGGCATTTACAGATAGGGCCCCCGCAAGTGAAGCTAACCCGAAAATAAACAGGCCCAAAAAAAATAATTTTTTACGTCCGAACATATCGGCAAGTCTGCCGAACGTTACCATTAAAACCCCAAAGGAGAGAATGTATCCGTTTATTATCCACTGTACTGTATTGACATCGGTGCTAAAGGATTTCTCTATGGCTGGTATGGCGACATTTATTGCAGTTATATCCACTGCAATAGCCAAAATACCAAGTCCCATTGCAAAAAATGTCAGTATTTGTTTACGAGTCATTGAATCTTTCTCTAGCTTTGCGCCATCAATAAGTGTTAGGGTTAGTCTATTTGATATGATATCTTTATATAATTAGATCCACGATGATTCTTTAAAGTTTCTTTATATTTACAAAAAAGATTAATCAAGGATAACACACAAGGGAGGAAAATAGTATGAGAGTTCTAAGTATATTTTTAGTATTAGTATTTGCATTTCTTTCAATCAGTGCCAGTGCTAAAGTTGTAGGTAAGGATGTTGACTACAAACAAGGCGATACAACCTTAAAAGGCTATTTAGCCTATGATGATAGTGTTGAAGGTAAAAGACCAGGCGTATTGGTTGTTCACGAATGGTGGGGACACAACGAGTATGCAAGGGCTAGAGCTGACAAATTGGCTGAGCTTGGCTACACAGCATTAGCAGTTGATATGTATGGCGATGCTCAGAATGCAGATCATCCTGAGAAAGCCGGCGAGCTTGCAACAGCAGTTCTTAGCAACATGGATGTTGCAGAGGCCAGGTTTCAGGCAGCGATTGACTACTTAAAAGCACAGCCTACTGTAAATCCTGAATATATAGCGGCGATCGGATACTGTTTTGGCGGAGCCGTTGTTCTCAACATGGCACTTAGAGGAGTTGATGTAGACGGAGTTGCAAGTTTCCATGGAATCCTGCCGCAAGAAGCTCCTGAAAATGCTAAGCCTACCGCTGATATTATAGTGTTCCACGGCGGAGATGATCCGTTTGTTCCAAAAGAGCAGTTTGATAAATTTAAGAACATTATGAAAGACACTGGAGCTAACTACGAGTTAATTGTATATCCTGGAGTTAAGCATAGCTTCACAAACCCAGCAGCAGACGAATATGGAAAGAAATTTGATCT
>JBCCIH010000185.1 GCA_039028315.1 Thermodesulfobacteriota bacterium
ATGATCCGCTAAAACCATAGGCTTTGATTAGACCAAGTGCCCCAATACTTTTTACAGCTATTGTCAGGAATTTTCTTCTATCGATACCCATCTTATTAGTTCCCCTTCGTAAGCTATCTGAAAATATCTTAATATATAGCTATTTATAAAGTCAAATCTTATTTAATTCTGTGTTCAATCATTTACCAGCACAATGTAACCCCATGTGCTAGAATATTATTTATGCATATATTTAACAGTTTTGATGATGTGGGAATAGCTTATTGGGACCAGGGCGACGGCGATCCTATTATGCTGCTACACGGGTTTACTGCCGACAGTCATATAAACTGGGAGAAATCCGGTATAGCTCAGGAGCTTGTGAAAAGCGGCCGAAGGGTAATTATGATGGACGCGCGTGGCCATGGAGAATCCGATAAGCCGCATACTTCCTACAGCTATTGGAACCGCGCCATGGCCAAAGACGTCGGAGAGCTTGCACAGTATTTGATGCTTTATGATTATGATGTTCTTGGCTACTCTATGGGCGCTAAAGTTGCGATAGAAGCTGAGCTTATGTACGGCAGGATGAGAAGTTTGGTTCTCGCCGGGCTTCATATCTATGACAAAGACTGGACTCTTAGTGACAAAGAAAGAGAAAAGAAAGTAAGGTCAATGCTTGATGATAACCCGACAGAAAAAGATCCCTATAGGGAGTTTGCCGAGAAAACAGGTGGGGATAGAAAGGCCTTTGCTGCAAGGCTCGAGGGGAATATATATCCAGAGTTTAGCCACTGGGACTTAAAGAAAATACATCTGTCAGTATTAGTAATTAACGGCACAAGGGAATACGACGCCGAGTTAGCAGCTTCTTTTTTCCCAAATGCCAAAGGTATTAGCCTTAGAGGAAGTCATATTACTCTTCTTAGAAACAAAAGCTTCTCTAATGAAGTAATAAATTTTTTAGACGGACTTGATAAGAAATAAAATTTATAGATTTTATGATAAGACCCTGCCTTTCCCGGAGTCTGATATCTCCACAAGATCTTTAGGGTAGGGCTCAAAAAATGTCTGTCTTGCCAAATACTCTTCATCATATTTTAGTATCCAAGATTCTAATAGACTCAGAACTGCGCTAAGTGGTATTTTTTGGTTTTTATAGTTCTCCAGCAAATCGAGAAAGTGTGCTTTTTCTTTTGAAGTAAGTTTCTTGGAAAAATATCCAAGTGCATGCATTAGGGTATTTATATGCGATGAGCGCCTTGGGTTTTTAGATAAAGCGCTTTGTAGATGAGCTTCATATTCTGAAAATACTTTATCTAATGGCATTTTATCTTGATTACCGATTATTCTGCCCAGAACTCTCATTTCTCTTTGGTTATAGGACATAAAAATAAATTTGTTATCTGACTGGAAGTTAACAAGTGCTTTTACGGATTTTTTCTTTTTTACATCTCTAAAACTAGCAAAAGTGAATAGTTTTGTAAGAAAGCTCTCTCTAATAGAAAAATTCATCAGACGTCCTTCATCTTCCACGGCGCTACCAGGATATTTCTCAAGTACTTTTTCTGCGAACAATCCAGAACCTCTGGCTATCGGGCTTGGATTCTCGCTGTCACTAAATATCTTTGCGTCCCTTATGCCGCACGAGGGTGAGCGGCTTTTTAGAATAAATCCATCTACTTCGTCTAAAGAGCCTAAAAACTTTTCTGAGAAGCTATACATTTTTTTAGCCAGCGCTTTACCAGTTGTAGGCTGCACGAGCTCACGTTTACCTTTTTTCTCCACAACTCTGATTATATCTCTAGGAATGCCAAGTCCTATCTCAACTTCAGGACATACAGGAATAAATTGTACAAAAGGCTCTAGTTTTTGGACAAAATTATTGGGGATCATAACGCCGTTATATCGGCAGGCGTCAAATTCAAAACACTTACTTGTAACAACAACAGGTTTTTCAAACTTCCTCATTTAATATCTATTGTACTGTTGAAGTGGACTCAGGTCTATCGCCTGTGATAGCGCCTCTTATCTCATTCCATTTAGAGGCAAGATAAGTAAACGCTGATTGCGCTTCGTCTAATTTGCCTTGTGCCGCAAGTGTAAGGACGTTATGTATTTCAGTAACTGAGTCTTCATTTTTCATAGAGTTAGGTTCAATGTGTGCGCATATCTCACCGTAGTTAAGTATGATGAAACTTTTTGGATCAAAACCTGATATCCAGTTCTCAAGATTTTCTATATTTTCACCCAGTTCCTTAAGAGCGTCACTAAGATACTGTGAATCTGCCGGGTCTAATGAATTAATAGCTATCTCAATATTAGCTTTGGACTCTGTTAATCTCTTAAGAGCCTCATTTACTTCACCTTTGTAGTAGATCGCGTCATGCTGAATTGCACCAAAACCAGTATGTGTGTAGAAATAGTTCTTTTCATCTTTTGAGAACATCAAGAACCACTCAAAAGGTATAAAGTTTTCAGCGCTAAATAGGTTAATGTTTACCTTTGAGCCAACTGGTACAATGTAATATTTCCCGTCCTCATCCTTTAGGAAAAAACAGTCTTGTAGATCCTTTATATTAAGTCCCAAGTGATTAGATAATGATTTTCGAAATTCTTCATAATCTCTGCCAAACCACGAAGACTGCGGTGTGGCCGGACCATCCCAGAATTTCTCATAAAAATCCACATAGCTTCTCCAATAACTTTCTTTATCTTTCGTGGATTCTATTGGTTGATATACCATAAGTACGCTAATAGCCATGATTTACCTCGAAAAAATTTAATAGATTAAGTTTATCTAATATGGATAAAAATCCCTAATTGCGAATTGGATTTGGCGGATAGTATCAGTCGATTTTGGTGAATACTTCTTCTTTTTGAATTTTAGAAATATACTCATCATCAATTCTGCCGCCCGAGTATGCTTCATGGGCCAGGTTTCTCATTTCATAGTGGTTTACTATTGGTTCATGATATGGAAGTTTGTAGGTAAGAGGGTTGTGTATTTTGTCAGGCTCAAGCTCACTGAGCTCAGGTATATATGTCTTAATGTATTTGCACTCGGGATCAAATTTTTGAGATTGGAGTATAGGGTTAAAAATCCTAAGCGGTTTAGGGTCTGCGCCGCAGGAAGCTGACCATTGCCAGTTTCCAATATCTACTGTCTCGTCATAATCTATTAAGTGTTCTCTAAAATGCTTGTCTCCCAATCTCCAATCTGTTAGTAGATCCTTGCACAGAAAAGATGCTACAATCATTCTCGCCCGTCCATGCATCCAGCCTTCTTGTTTTAGCTGTATCATGGCAGCATCAACAATGGGATACCCGGTGCGTCCCTCCTTCCAGGCATTGTACCAACTCTCGTTATTAATCCATTTAATGTTTCTTCTCTTTGCTTGAAACTCTATGTCTTTAGTTTCAGGAAAGTAGTGCATGATGTGGTACCAAAATTCTCTCCAGGCAAGCTCGGAGACGTATTGGTTTAGCTCTGGAGTTGCGCTTAGAGCGGCCTCATATACTTTTCTAACGGATATTGTTCCAAACCTAAGGTATGGTGAGAGTTTTGAAGTGCCGTCTATGTAGGGAAAGTTTCTCCTATCATCGTACTCTTTAAAATTAAAACTCCAAAGCCTCTGGTCGGGAAAGTCCATAGGCCAGTGGGTATTTTTTGCATGACCAATTCCTTCTATTATGCTCTCAAGCGAAGAGGTTAGTATCTCTGGAGAGTTGATTTTCGTAGGTTCTGGGAGCGCATCGCATTTAGGCTTGCTTTTCCATAAACGGAAAAACGGTGTAAATACCTTACGTTGCTCTATGTTTTCAGGAGGAACTAAGAAAGTGTCTTCAAACTTCTTAAATTTAATATCATTAGATTTGCAAAAATGCTCTATTTTAAGATCTCTGCTAATTCCGGAGAATCCATATGCACGGTTACAGTAAACTGAGTCTGCTGCATAGGTTCTTATTACTCTGGGTATTGCTTCTTCTGCTTTTCCTCTAACAACTAGTAGGTATGATCCGAGTGTTCTTAGATCTTTGTCGAGTTTCCTTAGAGCATCAAAAAAGAATCCCAAACGTTTGCTATCTCTTGGGTAGCTGGCCAAGATGTCATCATCTAAAACATATACCGGCATAACTTCGCGGCTGTCATTTATTACGTGAAAAAGGCCCGTATTGTCTTCGGTCCTGAGATCTCTTTTGAACCAGAAAATTGCTCGTTCATTCTTCATAGTTTAAGTGTTATGCTGCCTCCTATAAATGGAGCTGTATCAAAGTCCTCTTTTCGTATTCTTTTACCGTTTTGGTTTTCAAGCTCTAACTCACCGAAAAAGAGTAGGCCTCCATAACCGTTTACAGTTAGGTATTTGTTAATATCATAAGAAACTCTTCCTACCCATGGCAGTGCTTTAAAATCTCCTATACCTCTGGGGAAGTTACCGTTTTTCTCAAGTCTGAATCTGCTGAACTCATAACCTACATTTGTGGCAACGGTAAGCGCTTTTGTTAGTTTGTATTGAATTTCTGCCTTGGGGCCAAAATCATTTCTTGCGCCCGCTGCAAGGGTTGTAAATTTAAGACGTTCAGTTACCTGCCAGTCTAAAAATGCTACGGGGTATCCGATTACGCTATCTTCAAGGCGGCTGCCAACGAATCCGCCGACGCCTATTCTGAAATTAGGCCCTGTTGTATAGCTAAAACCAGCCATGCCGCCGATTGTAAATGAATCCCAAAACGGTGCATTAAATTCTGCG
>JBCCIH010000186.1 GCA_039028315.1 Thermodesulfobacteriota bacterium
GGCTTTTTGGATTGTCTATCAATTTTTGGTCTGTAAACGTTGTAGGATTTATCTTTTGCATAATTTAAATTCTTTTTCCCTCTAACAGTTATAAGGTCTTTATCCACTATTTTATGTCTATCAAGTTTTTTGTTTAAGTGTCTTTCAACCTTCTGCCTATTAGGACCATGATTAATCACTTTATTATCATAGCGCTTGATGTTTGTAACATGTCTTGAATTCCTGACTACAATTAGATCTTGAGGACGAAGGGCTTCTTTGCCCGCGTGTTTGTGATCTCCAAACTTATGATATGGCATATAAACGCAGTGTCTAGCAGGTGGTTTGTAGTGACCGTAGTCGTAGTAGTAATCATGATAATATTTATGTTTTTTGTAGCGGTGCTTGTGATAGCGGTAGGGTTTGTAGTAAGACTTATATGAATTAAAGACGAATCCAATTTCAACGAAAAATCCTCTATCTGGCGGAAGAGGTGCCCAGCCTATATAATCGGGGCTTTCATGCCAGCTAACCCATGCTGGTGCCCATGTTGTCCCGGGTATCCAAACCCAGCCTGCGTAGTCATCAAAGACCCACCGGCCGTAGTGGTAAGTGGCCCATCCCCAGGGCTCATATGATATCCACAGCCATCCCTGATCCGACCATTGCCACCTCCCGTCACTGTAAGGTTTCCACTCAGGTCCAACGTTGTAGGGCTGCCATATGTATCCAAAATCAGGATGAGGTCCCCACTCTCCATAAGGGGAGAGTTTCTCATAAAATAGATCGATAGTAACTACATCTTGAGCTTGTGCTTTTTGCTCAACAACTATTCCTGATAAAATTGTAAGAACTATGCCAAGGGCGGCAATTTTCCATCTCATTTTTGTCTCTCCTTTTTCACACATGGTGAGGGAATCTTTACAATATTAAACTTGCCCCGATCCAATATGGTTTCACTATGCTCGAAGAAGAGGAATTGAAAATAGAGAGAGATATATTATTTGGTTAGAAGTTTTTGGTAAATTTCTTTATATGTTTTTCCTGATTTCCTCCATGAAAAATCTGATTTCATGGCTTTAACTACTAATTTATTCCAAGCTTTTTTATCATCATAAACTGAGATAGCTCTAAGCATCGCATCCAGAAGAGCAATTTTTGAAAACTCATGGAATACAAAACCGTTTCCATTCTTATTGTCCTCATTATAGTCAATAACCGTGTCCAATAGCCCTCCTGTACCCCTTACAACTGGAATAGTTCCATATCTAAGACCAATTATCTGCCCTAGTCCGCAAGGCTCAAATCTAGATGGCATTACGATCATATCGGATCCGGCATATATCTTTCTCTCTAGCTCTTCAGTTGGTTTGATGGCAATTGAAAGTTTTTTTCTAAATTTTCTATTTGCTCTTCTTACCATCTGCTCAAAACGTGCATCGCCAATACCAATAATAGCAACCTGATAGCCTAAATCGAAAATTTGAGGAAGCGAATCTAACAGCAAATCCAAACCCTTTTGTTCAGTTAGCTTTGATACATATGTAACAAGCGGAAACTCATCATTTTCTACTAGATTGAGCTCTTTTTTCAATTTTAAACTGTTTTGTTTTTTGGCTTCAATACTTTTTTGGTTATAAGTATTATATATAGCCTTATCTGTTTCAGGGTTCCATAGATCGTAATCAATACCATTTAGTATCCCAACAAGATTGTTTGATTTTCTGGAGACCCACTTCAGAACAGCATCCATACCGTGTCCGAACTCTCGTTTTTTTATTTCTTCAGCAAATGTAGGACTTACAGTTGTAACAAGATCGGAATAAAGTATACCGCCCTTAAGCAGGTTTGCTTTTCCATAAAGCTCAAGCCCTTGAGCTGTAAAAAGATACGCAGGTATACCAAACTTATCCAAAATACCTTTATCAAACTGTCCTTGGTATGAAATGTTATGAATTGTGAAAACTATTTTAGAATCTTTGAAAAACTCATCATCTTTTATATGCTTTCTCCATTTTAGTGATATCGGAAGAAGCGCAGTCTGCCAATCATGGCAATGAATAATATCAGTTTTAAACTTAAGTACTTTAGCAACTTCTAATGCTCCAAGAGACAGAAATCCGAATCTTATATCATTGTCCTCAAACTCTCCCTTTGGTGTTGCGTAGATCTGGTCTCTGCCAAAAAATTCGTCATTTTCAAGCAGGTAAATTATTACATCTTTGTATTTAACTTCATAAATCTGTGCTTCAGCAACAAGCCAGTCTATACAGACTTGTACTGTTTTATCGAGCTTCTTAACTTTTATCTTTTGATCACGAATATATTTTTTGACTTGCTTGTAATATGGAAGCACTACCCTTACATCGCAATCCAGTCCGGAGAGCCTTTTTGTAAGTGTGCTAATCACCTCTCCAAGACCGCCTATCTTGGCAAAAGGCTCCATTTCTGTTGCTACAAAAAGTATATTGAGCTTATTTTTAGAGTTTTTTGATTTTGAGATTGTCACTTTATCTACTCCGTTTTGAGAGTAGAAACTCTCTCAACTATTTTTCTTGAATTTTCGATAACAGTTTCAATCTTTATTTTCTTATCCTCAGTAAGAAACGCGCTCGAGAGGCCTACAGCCGTTGTACCCGCTTTTAAATAATCAATGAAATTGTCATAATTAACTCCGCCAGTAGTCATTATCTGGGCAAATGGCAGAGGATCTTTAATGGCCTTAACATAGGATGGTCCGCCAACAGAGCTTGCAGGAAATATTTTTACTATATCCACCCCAAGCTTACAAGCATTTACAATCTCTGATGAAGTTAGGGCCCCTTGTATAGTAGGGACTCCCTCGGACTTGGCTAGCTCTACAATTTCCTCGTCAGTATGAGGTGATACCAAGAACTCAGCGCCGGAATCTAAGGCTTTTTGGGCCATTTTTGTATCTAGTAGAGTTCCAGCACCAATTGTAATGTCGTCAATTTTACTTAGTTCAGCTATTACTCTTTCCACTCTAGAGAAGGAAAATGTAACTTCTACAAGTTTTATCCCCCCTTCTATACAGCCTCTGGCAAACTCAAGTGCTGCATCAGGAGTTTCAGCCCTTATTACAGCAATAACTTTGTGTTTTTTGATAAGTTCTAGTGTATTCACGTTGATTACCATAACAGATACCCGCCGTTTGTTTCAAGTAGTATTAAAAATACAACAGGCATGCTAGAATAATAGACTAAATTTAAGTATAAATAGCAAAAATTAAGCATTTATTAAAAAAAAAGCATTATTTACTAGACCCTATTGTACTTTTAGGATATAATTAACGTAGAGGTTCTATATGGACAAGGTTATATTACAAGAACGAGTAGACGAGTTTATTGGGCGTAGCAAAGAGTTGGGTATTAAAGTTACTCCTCAGAGAATAGCTATTTACCGTGAGCTTGCTAGCACTGATCAGCACCCAAGCACAGAGACGATCTATAAGAAGATTAAAGACTATTACCCTAACATATCTCTTACAACCGTTTACAGAACCCTAGAAACATTTGAAAAGTTAGGTCTGATCTCTGTTGTAAACGTCCTCTACAATGCCGCACGTTACGATGCAAATGTAGAACCACATCATCATATAGTTTGCACAGTTTGCAAGAAAGTAGAAGATATTTATGATGAATCACTTAATAGCTTCGATATTTCCGATAAAAACTTAGGCGACTATAAAGTATCAGGCTACTCGCTGCTCCTAAGCGGCATATGTTCTGCCTGTAAGTCTAATTAATTTTACTAACCCCTCTTTTTAGAACAATTTCCTATATTATGTGTAATATGTAATCCTATATTTATTTCACTTTATTTCTCAGGAGGACTCTATGAGTATTCCCAAAGGACTTGAGGTCGCTCTTAATTTCGGATTTATGGACTCTATTTTCACACGTCGTTCAAGGCGCTTTGGTCTTGGGATGGAAATAGAAGAAGGGAACCTAAAATATAAATCAAAGCATAATCCAATACCATTGTCTGAATTAGAGGAAGCCTATTTAATATGGGCTGGAACCGGTATGACAGGACTTTCCCTTGGGGACCTTCCAAGAACAGGTATATCATGGCTTTTTCAATGGACCGGTAGAAGCTGGCCCTGCTCGTGCAACTCTCACTCAACTGAGCTCTTTTACACAAATGATGATGGGGTTTATATGCTAAAACTCCATGACGCTATGCCTGAGACTGGGGAGACATCCATATTTCATGGCAAAACAGAAGAGGAGAAACTAGAGCGGGTTCTTAAGCTCTTTAGAAACAGTAGGATTAAGCTTCAAGACGGCAGAGCTGACTTGCCTAAGGGCGAGCCGGGGCTTTTTGATTTTAACGCCTGGAACTGTAACAAGCCTGGGACTTCATTCTTTATCCCTGTAACAAACACTACTATTGAATATATGGTGCTTCTTTTTATATATTTCGGCGCAAAATACGGATTCAACATAGTAGATGAGTTAAACGGGGGCAGATCATGCGGGCTGGATAAGTGGATAAAAGAAGGATATATCAGAAAAGACGTAGAGCTCTCGCTATTTGATTTAGAGCTCAGAGTACTTACTACACTAAACGTTGAGCAAGCTTTTATATGCCAAAACATGAACCTTGCGCTACAAACAATTGGACTTGGCGGCTGGGCATTTACAGGACTTTTGCCACACTATGCTCTTGGAGTTAATCCCGA
>JBCCIH010000187.1 GCA_039028315.1 Thermodesulfobacteriota bacterium
AGAGGGAAGGTGGTGGAGAACTATCTTTTCATCGCCTAGTACAATTGTATGCCCCGCATTGTTTCCGCCCTGGTATCTGACTACAATGTCCACTTGCTCAGAAATGAGATCAACTATCCTGCCTTTTCCCTCATCTCCCCACTGGGCGCCAATAACCACAACGTTTGGCATTTCTAGATGCCTCCCTTAAGAAGTTCTTCCAGATTAGAGAACTCTTTGCTAGAGCCTCTTCTGGATTCTATAAGTTTAAGCTTTCTAGGCGTCTCTAAGAGTATTACACCGTAAAAATTTGAAGCCCTGTTCTCTTTTAGTCTAAGTTGTTTTTGCTCAGGGCTAAGATTTAAATCTAATATTACCTTAAAACCGCTTGACCTAAGCCACTCTGTTAGGTGAATAGCTTCGCGTCTTAGAGAAGGCTTTTTAGGTATTACGACAAAGTGAATCTGGTTATTTTCAAGATTGTTTTTGGAGTAGTCTAAAAGGGATTCTACATCAACTGCAAAGCCTGTGGCGGGGGCATCGTAGCCGTATTTACCCATAAGCTCGTCATATCTTCCGCCTTTAATAAGTGGGGATGGTAGCTGATGCGATAGAATTTCAAAAGTAACACCTGTGTAATAGTTAAATCCCCTAAGCTCAGTTAGGTCTATATTTACCTCACAATCAAGCTGGTAGTCATCTACCACTCTGAGCACATTCTCAAGCTCTCTTATATATTTTTTAATTGAAGTAATTTTCTTTGCTTCTTCTAGAACATCTCTTCCGCCATAAAGCATTGGAAGTTTCTTTATAGCTTCTTTAGTGTTTTTTGACGCTTTGGATTTTCTAAGCGCTTTTTCCAAAGCCTCTTGGTCTTTCTTCTTTATAGCTTCTTCTATTTGCACTCTTACATCTTCAGTTTTGGAAAGCAAGTTTCTTAGTATTCCAGTATGTCCTATATCAAGAACAAGCTTTTTAATGCCTGATTTCCCCAAGGATTTAATTCCAAGTGCAATTATTTCTGCATCGGCCTCTGCGGAGTTTAATCCTATTAGCTCGCATCCTACTTGAAATACCTCTCTTTCCTTACCGCTTCCCTTTTCTTGAAATCTCACAACCCTGCCGTTATAGCAAAGCCTCAGAGGAGAAGACGGATCTTTGAGCTGAGTGGAAACAATTCTCGCTACTTGAGGAGTTATGTCGGGTCTTAGCGCTACAACCTCTCCTGTTGAAGGATCGACAAACTTCATTACCTTATTTTTTAGCTCATCACCAAGCCCAACGGAAAGCGGGTCTAAATATTCAAACAGTGGGGTTATGACTTTTCTGTATCCCCATCTGGAGAATTCCTCTAAAAGCCCTTCTTCTATTCTTCTAAGTTCTTCAGCTTTCTCAGGGATATAATCCTTAACACCTTGAGGGAGACTTAAACGATCTACCATTTATAATTTAACCTGCTCAACCGAAATAATTTCGGTTAGTTTAGAAATTTCCTCTATTACTTGATCCGGAACAGGGGAGTCTACACTCGTAAACACAATAGCCCTTCCTCCAATTGCCTCTCTACCAAGATGCATACGTCCGATGTTCACTCCATTATCACCAAGTATACTGCACATGGAACCTATGAATCCTGGTTTGTCATTGTTTTCACTCACCAGCATATGGCCTTCTGGCACAAGGTCTATTGTAACACCGTTCACGTTCACAATTCTAGGCTCTTCTTTTCCAAAAATTGTTCCGGAGACCTGAGTCTCTCCATCTTTAGTTCTAACTCTAAGGGTAATAGAGCTCGTATAGTCTTTGGCTTCAGAAGATTTGGCTTCGATTACCTTTATGCCTCTGTCTTTTGCAATCACAGGCGCATTAACGTGGCTTACGACTATATCCATCATAGGGGTCAGAAAGCCTTTAAGAGCCGATACCGTAATCGGAGATGTGTCGAGCTCTGATACCTCGCCGTCATATTCAATAATAAACTCTTTAATGCCGCCTTTGCAGAGCTGTCCTTGAAGCACGCCGAGTTTCTCAGCAAGGTTTATATAAGGTTTCATTACAGTGAGTGCTTCTAAGCTTACCGAAGGCATATTAACGGCATTGTTAACAACACCGTTTACTAAGAAATCTACAATCTGCTCTGCTATTGCTAGTCCTACTTTTGTCTGCGCCTCAGCTGTTGAAGCTCCAAGGTGAGGTGTCATTACAATATTTTCGTCAATTGATAGTATGGGGTTATCAGCTTCTGGCGGCTCGCTCGTGTAAACATCAAAAGCGGCTCCAGCGATTTTACCTTCTTTAACAGCTTGTGTTATATCGCTTTCATTTATTACTCCGCCTCTAGCGCAGTTGATTATTATTAAACCTGGTTTTGTCTTTTCAAATGTGTCTTTGTTGATAAGGTCTTTTGTATCTGGTGTTAGTGGTGTGTGAATCGTTATTATGTCTGCTCTTGAAAGTAGATCATCCAGACTAACAAGCTCTACGCCCAGTTTCTCAGCCGCTTCTTGAGTTAGAAAAGGATCATAAGCAATAACGTTCATCTTAAGACCCATAGCCCTTTCTGCAACAAGCTTTCCTATGTTGCCTAGACCTATGCAGCCAAGCGTTTTTCCATAAATTTCGATCCCTTTGAATTTACTTCTTTCCCACTTTCCTGCTTTTAGCGATGCGTGCGCTTCGGGGATTCTTCTAGCCAGTGAGAGCATTAGCGTAATTGTGTGTTCAGCTGTCGTGATAGCATTTGCCTCAGGGGTGTTCATTACTACGATTCCCTTTTTGGTTGCAGCTTCAACGTCTACGTTATCAACTCCGATGCCTGCTCTGCCAATTGCTTTTAAATTTGTTCCGGCTTCTATTAATTCATCTGTAAGGGTTGTAGCACTTCTGACGATTACCGCGTCAAAATCGCTAATTATTTCGGCCAGTTCCTCTTTAGGAATGCCTTTTCTTACATCTATATCTAGTTCTGTGGCTGCCTCAAGGATCTCAAGACCGTCCTTTGCCATACCGTCTGTTATTAGTACTTTCAATTTGTCCTCCAAGAAACATTACGGGGTGTTATTTAACGGGTTAACAATATATTCTAGCTACAAATTTTGTCAATTTGTTCTTAGCAGATGCGTAACAATTAACATGATCAAATAGTGCGGAACAAAAATCTATACATATATACGTACATATGATAAAATTGTTCAAACTTTTAATTCTTATCAATAATGGAGGATGAAATGATTAGAATTATATCAACTTTTATTATTTCACTCGTAGTAGTTTTATTATTTCAACAAGAATCACATTCTGTATGCCCACCACCGGTTGGTAGTACAACCACATGTACAGATAATCAACCTAATCCGGATCTAAATGGAGTAGATGAAACGGGTAATCCAAGCAATGTTACTGTAATTATGCTCCCTGGTTCAGCAATTGATACTCGTCTATCAAGCGGAGGCAGCGGGGAGGAAGGAATCGCGGGTGGTGATGCTATGAATACTATCACACTTAACGATGCAAGAATTGACAGTGAAAATGAGTCTATTGAGACAGAAACCGGGGATGATGTAGTTAATATTACTGATTCAGAGCTGATGAATTTAAACGTGAACACAGTGGAGCTTGGCGGAGGAAGTAATATATTGAATATTACTAGATCATCAATAATTAATGCAAATGGTCGAGTATTATCTATGACACCAGGAAACGATCAAGCTGATAATGTTACGATTATCGATTCTGAGGTAAAAACACTCATATCAAGCTCTGCATTAGAAACAGGAAGCAGTAGTGATAATGTTTTTATTGAGAACTCAATTATCCAAGGTGGATCCAACATAAATGCCGTTCCAGAAGTAATAGATCTTGGCAGTAATGATGATGTATTGAGGCTGAGTACTGGTGCGGATATCAGAGGAGTTACAAATAATGGTATTAATTTTGGAAATGGGTTTATAGATTGCGGTGCTGATTTTGATACTATAATTTTTGAAATGAGAGTAGCAACCAATCAGTTAGAAGCAATAACTGCAGAGATAGAAAGCAAAAATCCGGCAGAGGACCAAATAACAATAAACAACCTAACCTACATTTGGATAGATTGTGAAGAATTGGTTGCCGATGTAAGAGGCGGATTTACCACAGCCGTTCCAACACTCTCTGAGTGGGGCCTAATAGCAATGGCGGGTGTTTTAGGTCTGATTGGTTTTGCAGTTATAAGAAGAAGACAGGCTGCGGCTTAAATTAAAAAAAATTCAAAAATATAAAAAGGAGCTCGGCATTCGTGCCCAGCTCCTTTTTTTGTATCAAATGTTAATGCTATTAATATATATTTCGATATGATAATATTATTCAAACTTACTTTACTGACTAGGTAGGAGGATGAGAATGAGATTTTTACTTGTTGTTTTGTTAGCAATACCACTTTACGTATTTACTAGCAACAATTTGTTTGCCCAGCCGCTTTCTTGCCCATTTAACTTTATTGATCAAATTACAGATACAGACGGCGGTGTAAGCGAAGACCCTAGCATAAGCGCCACCGGCAGATTTGTTGCTTTTAGATCCAATTGGAATTTTGAAGATGATGAACCGTATCCAAGCGGCCAAGTTTATCTTTTTGATAGAGTCACAAGAATTCAAACTCAAATCACGGATGATCCTGATGAACCCAGCCTTGGTCCTTCAATAAATG
>JBCCIH010000188.1 GCA_039028315.1 Thermodesulfobacteriota bacterium
GTCAATCTAACAATATCTATGATAATAAGTATGACTAAAAATTTCAAATATTATTTTGCTGCATTATAATCCTATCAAACATTTTTTATGATAAGATGTCCGAGGAGACATTCAAACTACTAAGACTTAGTCATATATAGATTTCTTATTGCGTAATGCTAAAAGTTAATAAAAGAACAATATAATGGGCGATAATTTTACAGAGCATCAGCAAAAGTGGGCATTTAGACTAGCATTTGCTGTAATTATTTTAAGCTGGCTGTCCATTAAAATTTCCATGCCTGCGTTGCCAAAGCTCTCAGAGGTCTTTGACAGCTCAACTCAAGGGGTTCAGCTCTCGGTTACAATTTTCTTTGTCTTTTTTGCTCTCTCTCAGCCAATCTGGGGCGGGATTGGTCAAAAAATCGGGTGCAGGCCGACTTTGCTGATCGGAGTAATAATAAGCATTATCGGCTCACTGATAGCGATGCTTGCTTTTGATTTGCCATCTTATATAGTGGGCCGATCACTCGAAGGGCTGGGAATGGGAAGCGCCTCACCGATTGCCAGAACAATCCTAACCCAAGTGTTTGACCGAAAGAATCTGGCGAAATCGATGGGAACTATAAGCGGCGTTGCATCAACTATGCCGGCTGTGGCCCCGATAATTGGAGGTTACTTACTGGCTTGGATCGATTGGCGCGCGATATTTGCATTTTTCCTGATCTTAACTGTCTTATATCTTCTTATAGCTTTAAGGGATTTACCTGAGGCCATATTTTATTCAGAGAAACATCCGGCCCCGACAAACGATAAGTTGTTTGGCTACTATCTTTCGATTTTAAAAAGCACTTCATTTTGGGGATATGCACTTTGTTATGGAGTGATGACCGGAGGATTAATAGGGTACTATTCAGCCGCGCCCTATTGGTTTGTATCTCAGTTAGGCATTGCAGCAGATCAGTATGCATATTTCACAGTACCCACAGTTGTGCTCTATATATTTGGCCTGTTCGTAAACCGTATGCTGTTAAAAAAACACGATATAGAAAAACTCCTTTTCCTAGGAATGCTATCAGCACTAATAGCTGCACTAATTACTTTTGGTATGGCCTCACTAAATTTATCAGGTTTGGTCTCTATTATCATAGTGCTGAGCTTGTTTGGGTTTAGTGCAGGCTTAGTAATGCCCTCAGTAAACGCGGGGGCGATGGCTGAATTTAAGGACGTTGCGGGTCCAGCTTCTGCCCTCTTAGTAATGACAGTGTTTGGAGTCTCTGCAATAACAGCTAGCTGGGCTATGAGAATCAACATAATAAACTCACTGTGGTCAGTTGCGCTATATTTGGGAGTTTTAGCTATTGTTGGGCTTTGTGCAAATTACTTTTGGGTTTGGATTCCATATAAAAATGCTGAAAACCAAAAGAATCAATAAGTAGGTACAATTACTCTTATGAATTCAGTTGTAATAATCGGCGCAGGAATATCAGGTCTTACTTGTGCTCATATACTAAAAGAGTCAGGTTTTAGCGTCACAGTAGTTGATAAAGCTAGAGGCGTTGGCGGCAGAATGGCTACCAGGAGAACTGAATCTGCGGCTAACCCAGGCAAAGAGGCAATATTTGATCATGGCGCTCAGTTTTTTACAGTAAGAGATCCACGGTTCACAATGTATGTTGAAAAGTGGCTTTCCCAGGGAGTAGTTAAAGAGTGGTGCAGAGGGTTTGATCCAAACAGATCCTCACAAGATGGATATCCCAGATACGTAGGCACTAACGGGATGACAAGCGCTCCAAAATTACTTGCGTCTGATCAAAATGTTGTCTTAAATTCCAAGGTACTCAGCATTTCTACAGTCAAAGAAAAATGGTCAGTAAGCAGCGAGGATGGCAAAGAGTTTATTAGTGATATTGTGATACTTACTCCTCCATTGCCGCAATCTCTTGATATCATTGACAGCGGCAACTTCGAGCTTGAGCAAACAATTAGGACTGAGCTTGAGTTAATTAGTTACGATCCTTGTATCGCGGTGCTTGCCGAGATTGATGGACCTAGTCAAATACCTGACCCCGGTGCAGTTCAAATAAACGGGACAGTGGTTTCATGGATTTGTGATAATTCAAAGAAAGGTATTTCAGAGGATGTTAATACTATTACAATTCATTCATCCGGGAATTTTGCAAGGGACAATTGGGATAGGAATAGTGATGACTTAGCTAAGGACATACTTAATGAGGTGTCTGATTTAATTGGTTCTCAAATCATTAGCACTCAGGTTCATAAATGGAAATATTGTATACCGACAAATCCGCTTAATAACTATTTTTTAGTAGGCAGCAATGTGCCGAATCTAATATTTTGTGGAGAGGCTTTTGGAGGTGCCAAGGTTGAAGGCGCTTTCTTGTCTGGCCTCAAAACCGCTGAAGAATTAATTGCAATAAATCAAAAATAGCTACTTTGACTTTCTGTAGCCCAGCATTGTTTTTTGGTTCTATTTAATTTTTATCCACTTATCGATTTAACTCCCGTCGATCCTTGTTGCTGTGAAATTATTTCTTTAAACTATAGGATTAGCTCTTAGGTGGAGTAACTTGTATACCTTTAGCTCTCTTAAATGCTTCCGCACCATCCTCGGTTCTAAATAACTGGGTTGTTTCCATTTTAGTAACAAATCCCATTGCCTTTACTGCGGCAAGAACGCTAAGAGCAGATTCGCCATCGGGTGTTTCATAAATACAAACCCCATCATACTCACCAAAGCAAAAATAGTAATCCAGTAATTTACCGCCAGCTTGTTCTATGTGCTGTGCAATCTTTTCTTTGCGTCCATCAGCGGATTTAATCATATTGGACATGGCTTCGGACGAATAAACGTTTCTTGTCATGTATATAGGCATATCTTTCCTCCTAAATATTGATGTTCATAATATCCCATATATTAATTTCAATTACTATTAATACATTGTTAATGCTAGGTGAGAAATTAAAATTATTTAAATTTTTTGAATGGCTGGTCTATATATGTATTTTTATGATATGATATATATCTAAGGTGGAAAACTAAATCCAAAACCCTGAGACTATCACAAGATGGCGGTAGGTTTGGAGGGAATCCCAGGGCGTTTGGAATAATAAAAATATATATACACTTCTAAATTATGCAAGGAAATATTTTCCTCATTTAGTTATTCAAACAAGATAAAATTGGTAAGTCTCTATGATTATTAAGAATCTATCAACCAGCGTGCATCAAATTATTTAGATTTTTCCTTACAATTCATTGTTTGGCTATCAAATCCCCACTTAATTCTAACTTCTTTGCCCTTCATCCATACGGTTTCATTTCGTCCTTGGTACACAGATCCGCTTGCAGAAGGCTCTTTATACATCAGGGATTGGCTATCACCATATTCAGCAACCAGCGTAGAAGGGTCTGTATCATAGATAGTTATCACTAGCTCTTTTGCAGGGTTGTCATCACAGCTATACAAAATAGGCCCGGAATTATAGGTCAGTTGATATCTTGCCTGAAGCTCAGCTATTCTGAGCATATAGTTTGTCTTAATACAGTCTTTTTCATTTTCACTCTTCCAGCAATCGTTACGTCCCTTTATCCAGCCTCTTTGCTCAGCTTTAAGAACTGAAGGCTTCTCATTCTTGGCTTTTTCCTCAGCCTCTTTATATACTTTGGCAAGTTCTCTATCCAGCCTAGATAGTTCAGGGTCATTGCATATTATCTCTTCAACGCTTCCTTTCTCTGTCTTTGAACAGTCAAAAGACGGTGATGACTCGTCTGCATAAGAAAAATTGACAAGCCCAAATGAAATAATAAAAGTGTAGAGAGTGGTTTTGATAAATAGTCTTAAAATCATATACTGCCTCCGGCAAAATAATTTGTTAAAAAGGAAATCCAAAAGTAATTGTAAAAGCATTTAAATCGCCAAATCTATATCCAGCGCCAATTCTTGGGTTACTTATAACCCATAGTTTAAGTGGAGTTGCTGAGCCAATTGTGCCTGCAATCTCATATTGGTTCTCTACCTTAAGAGGGCTTCTTAAAAATCTTGAAAACTCTGCATCAGGTAAGTAGCGGTAGTAGATAAAGAACACGCTCATATCCGGCTCATATCCCTTTATCTTAAAGCCAAGCGGGTGAAGCACTTCAGCACCGTTTTCCAGCACACCGAATGACTCGTCGGGAACGTCATCAATAAAAGTAGTATTACCCGCCCACAAAATTGCATTACCAATACTAAACTTAAACCTCTCCCAGAAAATCTCATATAGACTCCTAAGACCAACTGTATATACATAGATCTTATTATTGTCTAAGTTAATATTTGCGGGCCTCACCTTATCTGCAACGCTCCAGGCTAAACCGACATTTCCAAAGGGCTTTAAGTACCAGTTTTTGAGCACCTCATACTGAAGCTCAACCCCTGGTATGAAGCTGAGTACATGCTGTTCCGCAGTGATTGTGTTGTTCTCATCCAGCTTGCCCTTAAATCTGAACCTGCCGTAGTAAAAAGGGGCCGATAGTCTTATCTTGAGCCTATCGTAATTTGGTATGGCAAAGGTATGCGATATAGGAATCTTAATTACTCTTACATCAAGCCCGCCGATATCATAAGACCCAAAACCCAGCTGAAA
>JBCCIH010000189.1 GCA_039028315.1 Thermodesulfobacteriota bacterium
CGTTAAGGCTGTTTACGAGCAGTTGGAGAAATCTTTTGGAGTAGTACCAAATGTGCTTAAGGGAATGGCCAATATCACAGAGCTATTTATGTGCTTTATGCCGCTTCTTGGAGCTACACTTGGACCAAGCAAAGTGGATAATGCAACAAAAGAGCTTGCTATCCTTACTACCACTAAGCTAAACGGCTGCTCTTATTGCACTGCTCATCACACCGGCGCTGGTAAAAGAGCAGGTCTTACAGAGGAGAAAATTGATGCTGTTCCAGATGAGAATAGCCCGGCTCTAGATGATAGAGAAAAAGCTGTGGTTAGATTTTCAAAAGAACTTGCTCAGAATGTTGCCGCAAGTCAGGAATCAATAGATGAGTTAAGGAAGCACTTTGATGATGCTCAAATTGCAGAGTTAAATATCGTCAATGGCACATTTCATATTCTGACCAGGTTTGCTGATACATTCAAAGTAGAGCTTGAAAGATAATAACAGCAATTGTTAATTTGTAGATTTGGGGAGGCTTGGTTTGAACCAACTATTATCATCTTCCAACCCGACTAAATTCAAACCAAGCCTATTTTTTAACCAGAGAAAGCAAGTTACTTTTCTCTGCACGACTTAAGGGCGTATTTTAGTATAGAAATACTTTCGGCGCTTCTTATTTTTTCTTGGGTTATGTTTTCTACATGGGCTTGAATTTCTTCGTCAGTATATTCACTTGAAAGTTTTTCCGCGGCACACTTGCACTCAGTATCACATATTTCTGAAGCCCCGGTTTGCTGCACGCACTCTCTTATGCATAAACTTACAATGTCTTGATCTGAATCATCATTAGAATCATCGCCGCCGTCTGATCCGCAGGAATAAGCGCCCAATATCAGCACTAAAACCATCATACAATATATTTTGTTATTAACCAATAGCAGCCAAAGTTTAGTCAAAGCTTATAACCTCCATCTTATTTCGGTACTGTGAGTCTCCCAGAATTAATTTGTCATCTCTAAGCTCGATGCTGCCAATGTCCCTATCACCTCTTACAATTTGGCCAATGCACTTTAGAATCAATCTATTCTCAACATCAATATTCCCTTCAGTGTTAAATGTTTTATATTTTTCTATGCCAAATCTTGTCAGAAATACTGTTCTTGCAACCATTGTGCCTCCACCGGACCACTTTGTATCAAGTATATGAAGCCCTCCCTTTGCCTTACCTATGTATTTGTAAGCAAAGTAGTTTGTATCTCCTGAATCTTCATATTGATACTCAATATATCCATCATCTCCGACTTTGAAATTTGTTGCGAACTCATTACTGGACACACATGATTTGAGATCAATGGCCCTTACAATTGGAGGACCGGAGTCCGCCATACTGACGCTGAACTCATTTATACAGCCCGGATGAATCGGCTTGCCGTCATAGGTGAAGTTTTGATTAGCTTGTTTTAATTGTGTTTTTAAAATATCTGGACTTTCTTCTTTTGTGATGCCATGAACGCTAAACGAAACGATCAAGACTAAGGCCATTAAATATTTCATTATTATCCTCCTTCTTCAAAACAACAATACAAACCATACCTCAAAGGCACATAAGCTACAATCATAATATTTTTCTGCATACTTGTGATATTGTCGAATCCAAATACAATGTAGAAATTAAATTAGCGAAAAGCCCTTTCACCATTAATCATGATTATAGATCTATTAATCATACTGTCGTACTTTGTTGTAATTATGGCGATCGGCATCTGGAGTAGAGCCAAAGCCGATGTCGGGGTAGAGGAATATTTTTTAAGCTCCAGATCGCTTAAATGGCCCTATATTGCAGTCTCTACTATAGCCACAAACGTTCAGGCTAATCACTTTATCGCCATGGCAGGCTCCGCTTATGTTTTCGGACTTGCTCAGGCCAACCTTGAGATAAACGCCATTTTCGGAATCCTGATTGCTGCATTCGTCTTTGTGCCTATCTACCTTAGGATGAAGGTAATAACTATTACTCAGTTTTTTGAGGCGCGACTGGGTGCAAAAGTGGCCCTCGCCTACTCTATCTTTATGATAATTCTCTACTCATTTATGTACTTGGGTACAGCACTATTCTGGGCAGCATATGCAGTTAATGGAGTTTTTGGTGAGCTGTTTAGCCACTTTGACTTGGACGTAACCACCCAGCTTGGAATTCTAATTCTTGTTACCGGCGCTTTCTCTGCAGTCTATACATACCTTGGGGGGCTGAGAGCCGTGGTTAGAACGGATGTGGTTCAATTTATTCTACTGGTAATGGGCGGATTTGTAATACTATTTGTCGCTATTCATCACCTAGGCGGCTGGGGTGAGCTCTGGAACACAACAGGGGATCTAATGCACCTTCATCTGCCTAGCGATCATGATACTCTGCCGTGGATCGGTATATTCGGGATGCTGCTGTTAAACTTAAATTACTGGGGAGCGAACCAGGTAATACTCCAGCGCGCACTGGCCGCTAAGGACCTAAAACAGGCACAAATTGGCCTTCTTGTAGGGGGCGTTCTTAAATATGTAATGGCTTTAATAATAATAGTCCCTGGAATTGCGCTTGCAGGGATATTAAAAGATGATCCGCTCAATGATCCGGATCTGACCTATCTTACACTTGTAAACGACTTTCTTCCCGTAGGCGTGAGTGGAATAATTTTAACGGGTCTCTTCGCTTCACTGATGAGTACTCTAGATTCTATTTACAACTCTGTCTCAACCCTATGGTCAATTGATATTTATAAGAGGTATTTAAACCCTGGCGCCTCGGATAATCAAATTGTAAAAATGGGTAGATACTCGATAATGGCTTCATTTGTTACCGGGGCTATTTTCGCTTTTATAGTAGTCTACGTGAAATTTGGAAACCCCGAGTTTCCACTTACTCACTGGTTTAATGCAATGTCTTATTATATTAAAATCGGATTTGTGATAATCATAATGTCTGCAATGTTCCTGTACTCGCCGTCAAAAAGATTGGTTTTAGTTACCATGTTAGCAAGCGTGTTCATTACACTCATTTTCCAGACTGTATTTCCTGAGCTGAATTACTTTGTTAGAACCGCTTGGGTAATAGTCATAGGATTTGCAATAATCGCAGTTCCTACAATTATCAAAAACGGATTCAGGCTGCCTCATGACAGGTTTATAGAAGTATCTCACAAGAGCGCGGCACACTTTGGAATAATACTAGCCTTATCACTGATTGCAGCACATATAATCTTTCACTAGTTAATAATTCTAAAAGTCTGCGTTCAAATCTACAACTTCATCGGAGCCTAACTCTATATTAAAGACTTTCTCAGGTTTACCTTCCATCTTATACGCCTCTACAACGACTTCATATGAAGCCGGAGGAAGAATAAACTCTTTTGGATTATTTCTCGGCTTTTCATCTGTGTACCCATAAGTTAATTGCTCAGTAGTCTTAGGATCTTTAATGCGAACTGTAGATTGTATATTTTCTCCAGAGCTACTCGCACTTACTTTGATTGTGCCCCTTGGAAATTGAACTATTTCCTCAATTGTATCGCCCGCATTTAATTCTATGGACTTAAAATCTTGTGAAGGCTTAGTGCTCATTTTTGCTGCTGTCACATTTACATCATAAACACCAGGAGTAAGCACTAGAACTTTAGGATTTGATTTAGCCTGAGGATATGTGATCACACTTGAAACTCTTTCACCGGTAGTTGAGTTTGTAACAGTTATAGTTGCCTGAACAAGCTTCTCGCCGTCCTTTGCGCCAATTTTAAGTGTGCCGCTTTCAAACTGAGCTTTATGCTCTAATTCCTCGCCGCCAACAACCTCAACCCCTTTAAACTCTATTATAGGATTATTAGTTATACCAAGCGCTTTTACGGATATATCATAGGTACCCGGGGAAAGCTCAAAAGTCTTAGGGTTACTCTTGGAGCTTTTGTATGTGCGGCCTTGGGTTACTGATTCCTCAGTTTCAGAGTTCGTAACATATACAACAGCATCCATAAACTTCTCCCCCTCAAAAGCGCCTATTTTTAATACACCGCTTGAAAACTCAGCAGTTTTTTCTACTGTTTCTCCCGCTGCTACTTCTATGTTTTCAAATGTTTGTGAAGGATTATCTTTAATTCCAACAGGCTCAACTAAAACATTGTAAGTGCCCGGCTCTAGATCAAAAACCTTTGGATTTGTTTTCTCTCCTGTATAACTCCTGCCCTGGGCAACATTCTCTCCAGTATTTGCATCTATAACCTTTACCACGGCGTCTATTCGTTTCTGACCTTTTGTTACTCCTATTTTAATTGTCCCGCTTGAGTAATCTACAACTTTCTCAACCCTTTCGCCGGCTACAATTTCAATTCCTTCTAACACCTGCGTTGGCTTGCCTTCAATCTCTACAGATGCTACTTCTACATTGTAGATGCCAGGCTCAAGAGTAAGTATCATAGGATTTGTATTCTCTTTTTTGTAAGTTCTTCCCTGGCCAACTTTCTCTTCGGTTTGCGGATCAATCAAAGATACAGTTGCGTCCATTAATTTGCCGTTTTTGA
>JBCCIH010000190.1 GCA_039028315.1 Thermodesulfobacteriota bacterium
AAATCCTTCTCACGTTCTCTGGATTGGTTGGGAAGTACCTGCCTGCTACAAGCTCTTTGTAAAGAGCGTCTTTAATTCCTGGAATATGAGAATAAAACTTATTTTTGAGTTCAGAAACCATTATTGTATCTTTTCCTCCAAACATTCCAGAGATGATTCTGTCCTCATATAATTTAATTGAATCCAAGGGCTTTTGAGTTCTGATAATTTTGTAGTCTTTGTTTGTAAAGTAGAAAAACTTAGTTGTAGTTATCTCCTCAATTGTTAAATATCCCCTTACCGCAAGATCAATTACTGTTGATGTTAAGTCTAAAATATTTGCCCTCTCATCTATGAGCGTTCCAGCTTCAGCTGGAGTAATATTCTCTGGCGGCTCATACTTAACTGCAATAACGCCTTTTGCCTCCGGGTCTCTTCCTCTCTTTCTCCATATGTGAAACAGTGCAAAGAAAGTAGCGAACGGCAGAGCAAATGCCCAGTTGTCAGATAAGAACCATAGGAATTTGGATAGCGAAGACGGTTCTTGGATAATGCCCTTAGGCACCCCTACTACTATTGTTAATCCTTCCCCTCCGCTAAGACTTGATAATGTTTTAAATTGAACACCGGCAGTGTCTATCTCATATTCACAGTCTTTAGATTCAGACCAACCTGGGCCGGTATAGCAAGCAGCTTTAACTCCATTAGTTATGTCCTGACCAAACTTAACATTTGCAATGGAGCTTAATATTGGAACGCGCCACTCATCCCCTGTTACGTTCCAGTAGAGCTCATCATGATCATCAAAAAAGGTGATTGCGCCTCTAACCCTATACTCGATCCTGTAGCTATGAATCCCGGTAACTTTCCTGTCCGGATCACCAATTCTAATATTTACCCAGCCGCCTGATTTGGTGACTTCATAAATATACGGCTCGCCCTTAAAGTTTGTTACGTTTAATACATCTAGTCTGGTGTTATAGTTTTTGTAGCCCAAGTTGTACTTATAGGGAATATCTCTATATATGCCATGCCTTAGTGCGTTTCCAAAATCATATTCTATATTTTCTTGAACGTTTATTGTTCCATCATTGTTGATATAAATGTTGGAATTAAAATTACGTATTTCCTCAGCGGATACGCTTGACGCAATAAGTAACGTGGAAATCAGTAGTAATAGGAATAGTGATAAATTGCGCATGGCAAATTTTATCTAGCTAAAGTCTACTTTAGGAGTTTGTCTTTCTTCCTCAGAGTCTAGTTCAAAATAGTCCTTCTGTTCAAAATTAAACATATTAGCGATGATATTACTCGGCACAGTTTCAATCTTGGTATTTAGATCTCTTACAACAGCATTGTAGTAGCGTCTGGCCAGTTGTATCTGCTCTTCTATTTTAGAGAGCTCGTCTTGTAAGTCTAGAAAGTTTTGATTGGCCTTTAGATCTGGGTATGCCTCAGCTAAAGCAAAAAGGCTCTTAAGAGCAGAGGTAAGAAAATTCTCCGCCACTCCTTTATCGGAAGGAGTACCGGCGCCCATAGCCTGATTTCTGGCCTGCACTACTTTCTCAAATGTTTCTTTTTCGTGAGAAGCGTACCCTTTTACTGTCTCCACCAGATTAGGTATTAAGTCGTATCTTCTCTTAAGCTGCACATCCACGTCTGCCCAAGCTTGCTCTGATGTGTTTCTAAGTTTAACGAGTCCGTTGTAGATAGTTACTGCAGCAACTGCTACAGCTACGATTATTGCTAGAATAATTAGGGTCATTCTAATCTCCTATACAAACCATTTTAGGTGGGTAAGAAAGATAATGATAATTATTAATCTAAAATGCCCTATAAATCAATCTATGCTAGAGGATTAAAGACTAAGCCAGAAAGTATCTTTGGGTAAAAATATGTTGTCTTCTGAGGCATCCTGTCTCCTGTCATAACCACATCGAAAATATCACTCGCCCTGAGCTCTGGGAGTATAAATGCTACTTCGTATTCGCCGCTCTTTGTTAAAGAGACAGCTTCGTCTAAAAACTTTGTAAAGAAAAAGTCATCATCAATAATCTTTCCAAAAACCTCATTATGAAGAATTGTTACAGCTAGTCCCTCTATATCCTGATTTTTTGGAGATATTCTGTAAACAGTATCCGGATCTTTGGTGAGTATAGTAAACTCTTTATATCCAATATTAGAAACTCCCTCATCAAACGGCACTTTCTCTATATTGAAATTTTCACTCAGCCTATTTAGAAAAGTCTCTAGATCCATTCCCAAGCTCTTAACTGCCCTGTGGGTTGGGTTAATAATTAGACCCTCATCTTCGGCATTTGATAGAAACATCATGACATACTCATGGGGACTATCTTCAGAGCTATCTCCATTTTCTGCTCTTTGAATGTTTCTATACTCAAGTGCGGTTTCATAGCGGTGGTGGCCATCTGCAATAAGAAAACTTTTATCCAAAAGGTGATTGCTTATAAATGATATGGTGTCTGGATCAGATATCTTCCACATCATATTTCTAACGCCGTCCTCGTTTGTAACATCAAATATAGGCTCACCTGTCAGCTTTTCGTCCAAAAGCTTTTCTATAACAATCTCTGGGTCAGAATAAACTGAGAAAACAGGACTCATATTGGCCTTGCAAGCGGTGTTTAGTTTTAATCTGTCTTTTTTATGCTTTGGGAATGTTCTTTCGTGAGGGAGAATTTTTTTAGTATCAAAATCCTCAACCTTAACAGCGGCTAAAAACCCTTTTCTTGTAAGCTTTTTGCCGCCCTCTTCAAACTCCTGGTAGTAGGGATATATGCTTGGCTCATCATCGCGCGTCAATATATCCTGTCCTATCCAATCTCTAAAGGTACTTGCCGCTTTTTCATACTTGGTATCTCCATCGCCCTTAGAGAGAATTAGTCTAATCACATTATAAGGGTCTTTTTCATACAGCTCGTCTTGCTCTTTTGAGTTAATTACATCATATGGGGGCGCTAGCACTTTTCCAAAGTCATCTATTTTGTCTGGATTGTATCTGATACCTCTAAATCCTTTAACTGTGGCCATCAATATACTCCTTAAGTGTGTTTGGGTCTACATCGCCATCCCTTAGAATTTCGGGCGGATCAAGCGTTAAATCTACAATAGTAGAGCCTTTAGATTCTCGAATCTTACCAGAGTCGACTATAAGGTCAACTTTGCCGTTAAAAGTGTCAAAAAGCTCTTTTGGATCATTCAAATTTGGTCCCCCGCTGATGTTTGCGCTGGTTGATGTAAGCGGCTCATTAAAGCGCTCAAATAGGCCAAGCATAAATGGGTGAGATGAGATTCTGACGGCTATTTTCCCTGATCCAAATGTAATTTTTTCCGGCAGATCTGCTATTTGATCAAGAATCATAGTTAGCTTTCCCGGCCAGAATTGCTCAGCAAGTATAGAAGCTAAAGGGCTTACTCTTACGAGCTTTGATGCCATATCTATGTCTTTTACCAATAATGGTATGGGTTTCCCCACAGGTCTTCCCTTCGCCTCAAATATATTCTCAACAGCATTATTGTTAGAAGCAAGAGCACCTACGCCATAAAGTGTTTCAGTCGGATAGATGATCACGCCCCCGCCTCTTAGAGTTGAGGCCGACTTATTTATGCAATCAGGATCGTTTAGTGAAATTAACTCGGTTTGGGTCATGGCATTTACGTTTCAAAATAATAACTGCTAAATTTCGCCCCTTCCAGCGTAAGGTTGACAAATTATTACATATAGTTATCTTAATTTGGATATTTGTATGGGGCAAATACTCCGGAAGGGTTGATCTCCTACCAGTACAAATCAAACAAAAATATTTTAATCTTGACACGAAGATATTCGTGCTTAGTTTAAAAAGAATTAATAACACTAAGGAGGAAGTATGTAATGAAGGTAAGACCACTACACGACAAGGTTCTAGTAGAAGTAGTTGAAGCTGAAGAAAAAACCAAGGGCGGCATTATTATCCCCGAGACCGCCGCTGAAAAACCACAAGAAGGAAAAGTTATTGCAGTAGGCACAGGAATTATACTTCCTGACGGTAATATCAAACCACTTGACGTTAAAAAGGGAGATAAGATCCTTTTTGGTAATTATGGCGTAATACCAATAAAAGTCGATGGAGATGAATATTTAATAGTTGGTGAAGATGCGATTTTAGCTATTGTCACCTAAGAGCAATAATCAAATATAGATTTTATTCAGGAGGTTTACAGTATCATGGCAAAGGAAATCAAATTTGACAGAGAGGCGCAGGATTCAGTTTTAAGCGGCGTAAACGCACTAGCGAACGCAGTTAAGGCAACCCTGGGCCCACGAGGCAGAAACGTACTTATAGAAAAGACCTTTGGCGCTCCGGTAGTAACTAAGGACGGA
>JBCCIH010000191.1 GCA_039028315.1 Thermodesulfobacteriota bacterium
CCTGGAGGGCCCCAGAATATCATTGAGCGCAAGTTACTTGTGCCCAGCATTTTAGTTATTACGCCGTCTGGACCAAGAAGGTGAGCTTGGCCTACAAAGTCCTCAAAGACTGTTGGGCGCATTCTCTCCGCAAGAGGCTTTGAATCCTCAGGCGGCTTAAACAAAGAGGGATTAGAACTGATGTCCATAAATAGAGATTAGAGGGTTAATTAAAATAAATCAACACGCTTAATCAGTAATTACGCAGTTTTATCAACATCTTTTAGAGCAAAGGAGAATATTAATAGCGATAATCCGTTGATGAGGAAATATATTCCTACTAATAGGCCTAGGACAAAAGCGCTGCTCTCAGGAAACTCTCCCCAGATCATAATTGCTAAAATCACTGAGGCAACACCGCTCACGAGGATCCATATCCAGTTCTGGGCAGGCTTAACTTGGAATGCATTTATTATCTTAAAAAACCCTTCAACTAATAGAAAAGCCGCAAGCAAAAGAGTAAGTGCAATAATTCCTTCTTTAAGGTTGGTCACAAGCAGAATGCCGACTATTAAATACAAAATGCCGCTAAGTAGTATTAAAATCAGATTCTTCCAATTGCCTGAGAAAAATGATCCTACAATTGAAACTATTCCTGCAAATAGCAAGATATAACCTAGAAGCAGTTCAACTGCAATGGTTGCAGCCATTGGAAAACCGATTGCAATCCATCCGAATATTACGTAAATAATGCCTAAAACCAGCAACCATCCCCTGTGAGCGCTTAGGCGCTGAACTACGCTATTATCAGTCATTTAATACTCCTCCTTTGTTTTCATTAAACAATTGTGGGTGTTTATTACCTACTGCCTGACAAAAGATTATATGATTATACTTTATATGCAATTTAATCGCTTATTCCTAAGATGGACTTTATTTTTGGCATATCTTTGTTCTCTGAAAGCATAAGAAGCTTGTCTTGCGCTTCTATAACCGTGGCCCCGCTCGGAACTATGGAATTACTATCTCTTTTTATAAGTATAATTATGGCGCTCTTTGGCAGTCCAAGCTCGACGACTTGAAGCCCTACCGCATTTGAGTTCTGAGGGATTACTAGCTCAGTTTTCTGGCTATTCTCATCGTAGGTAAATTCAAACTCAACGTGATCAGTTTTCGTCTTTGAGTCCGGCACGTCAACCCCAAAAAGCTTAGCCGCAAATGGAATAGTAGTTCCCTGAATAAGAACTGAGGTTATGACAATAAAGAATACGATATTGAATAGAACATCGGCCTTGGGAACACCCGCTAAGAGAGGAAATGTTGCCAAAATAATAGGAACGGCGCCCCTTAGCCCTACCCAGGAAATAAATGTTTTCTCTTTAAGATTTATTTTACCAAATGGAAGAGATACAAACACTCCGAGCGGGCGTGCTATAAAAATTAA
Organism: Thermodesulfobacteriota bacterium; assembly: GCA_039028315.1. Classification (NCBI taxonomy): domain Bacteria; kingdom Pseudomonadati; phylum Thermodesulfobacteriota; species Thermodesulfobacteriota bacterium. The sequence continues at coordinate 1,424 of JBCCIH010000191.1, forward strand.
AAACAGCGATATGCAAATTCCTGCAAATGCCACAGGGAATAGCTGAGAAGGAAAAACCAACAGTCCGAGTATAAGGAACATTGTAATCTGCATTAACCATGCAAGCCCATCATGAAAACGCGTCAAGCTCTGTTTGTTTACAAACTCACTTCCGCCCATCATAAGCCCTGCTATATATACAGCCAAAAAACCGCTACCGCCGATCCAAGCAGTAAGGCCATATGTGAATAACACCAAAGAGAGGGTTAGTACAGGATAAAGACCCTCATAATCAAGCCTTAGTCTATTAACCTTAAAAACTATCACTTTTCCCATAACAAACCCTATGATTATTCCTAAGACCATCTGCTGAACTAGAAGAAAAATCATGCTCCAAATTGATGCTTCGGGATTGGTGATAAGATGGATAAATCCGAGTGTAAGAATAACGGCCATAGGGTCGTTACTGGCTGATTCAAATTCTAGCAGATCCTTGATACTACTTTTTAGCTGTGTGCCGCTTGAGCCTATGACAGAAAATACAGCAGCGGCATCTGTAGAAGAAACAATCGCGCCCAGAAGTAAGGCGGATAAGAGAGAAAATTCAAAGAAATAATGCACAAATAAGCCAACTAATATGGCTGTTAAGAAAACCCCTACGGTTGAGAGTGAAATCCCGGTCCACAGAACAGGCCTTACCTGTCCCCAGCTGGAATGAAGCCCACCAGAGAAGATAATGAAGGCAAGTGCAATTACTCCAAGTAGCTGAGCGGCCCATGCATCATCAAACTCAACTCCTCCTGGGCCTTCAGAGCCTGCCACCATGCCGACTAATATAAAAATAATAAGAGCGGGTACGCTTAGTTTTGAGGCAACTTTACTGGCGAGAATACTCAGCAGCAATAATACAGATGCGCCAAATAGTATGAATTCAATTGAATAGTCCAATGAATTACATCATCCTCCGTGAAATAAAATAAATTATGATCACAAATGGATGTATTTACAACGCATCATACCATTATAGCTATAAATCAATATAGAGCTTCTACAAGATTTACTCTGCTCTGGTCAGTGTAATAGTTGTTGCCTCATCCATGGCTTTACCATCTTGATACGGAGTCCATCTTTGTGTCATTGTGTTATCGTCTACAAAAGTAAACACAGCTGAATGCATGTGCATATCTTTTGATGAATCCATATTCGTTCCGCCTATATAGTCAAACTCTATTGTGTTTTCTCCAGAATCTTTTAATCCTAATACTGGCTGGTTTTTAAGCATACAGAAGTGCTTCATTACAAGTTTTCCATCCTCTTCGTAATATATAGAAACCATCTCCATCGGGGTTCCAGGACCATGGGTTTCTATAACAGCGCTTCCTCCTGCAGTAGTCTTATACTCAATTGTCACAGGCACATCTTCTCCGTGCATCTTTCCCATACCTGTCCAGGTGCCAGACAATGCTTTCATCTGTTCAAGCTCAGCTGATCCGGTGTAGGGCTTCATATAGTCCATTTCGGCCTCTTTGCTAGGATCAGCAACGGTAGAACTGATAAAACTAAAAATCAGACAAATAGTAATAAGTGAGAATGTAAAATATCTAGACATAAAACACCTCCTTACTTGTATAGTAAAAATTGTAATCTATTTTCTTATGCGCTCATAGTACTTTTCAGCCTGTCCAGACAACCGTTCCAACCGCCCTGGTGGTTCTCTCTCATCTCGTCATTTGGCAATAGATCATGAGAGACCTTGACTTCAGTGACCCCATCTTTTTCAGAAAACGTCACCGATACAACCGTATTTTCCACAAAGTCAGAGTTCCAGCTAAAGACTAATTTATCTGGCGGGCTTATTTCCATATACTCTCCAATATGTGTGTAAACCTCCCCATTTTTATTATGCATTTTAAGCACATACCCTCCCCCAACATGAAATGTGTTTGAGACCTCAACACTCATGTCTTCATCTGGGTAAAACCACTTTGACATTATCTGGGGGTTTGTAAATGCTTCGAAAAGCTCCTGCTTGGACGCCTTTATTAATTTGGTTACAACTACGGGGTTCACGCTCATTTTTTACCTCCCTGCTTTTTTCGTTTTTCAATATATTTTTCAAGCGCATCAAGCCTCTTCTCCCAAAAGGCTTTGTACTTGTCTATGAGTTCTGATATTTGGCTTAAATGCTGGTAGTTAAACTTGCAGTACTTTGTTCTGCCCTTTTTCTCCTGGCTAACAAGCCCGGACTTAACCAAAACCTGAATATGTTTTGACACACCCTGAAGAGAAATTTCATATTTCTCAGCAAGCTCATTTACAGTGAGGTCTTTCTTTGTCAGCTCTAAAACAATGTCTCTTCTAGTTGCATTTGATAATGCATAAAAAACTCTGTCTGTTAATTCAGCCTTATTATCAACCATGCGGTTGATTATAATATATTCCAACTTTATTGTCAACCATTTAGTTGATTATTAATAATTAATGATATTGGAATCAAGAAACTAGATGATATTATATTGACGGTTATGAAACTGTTATCTCTGCTCACAGCAGTTCTTCTGCTCACTTGTCTAAATGCATTTGCTAATGAGAAAAGCAATTCTGAGGCAATTGGCGCATATACTGCTGGTTGTATACGAAATTCTGCGGCCCTTGATCTAAACGGTGAAGGGTTTCAGGTCATCCGCCCCAGCAGAGGTAGGTACTACGGGCACCCAGAGACAATAGAATTCATAGAGTATATAAGCGCTAAGGCAAAGAATGATCATGGCGCAACCCTTTTGATTGCAGACATTTCTCAGAAAACCGGCGGCCCAATGCCGGACGACCATAGCAGTCATCAAATAGGCCTTGATGCGGATATTCTTCTATGGCAGCACCCGATCGCTACCAAACACACACTCACCACAACCCAGCGCGAGCACATACATCCACAGTCAGTTTTAAATGATACAAAAAC
>JBCCIH010000192.1 GCA_039028315.1 Thermodesulfobacteriota bacterium
GTAATTGTTGAGTGTGCAACAAAGAGCTTGTCATTATCAGCACCAACTGAAACACTTGCATCTGAAGACAAGTTTGTTATTGTTGAGTTCAAAATTGTCAGGTCTTCCATCCCGGCTCCACCCGTGAAAGCTCGGCTGATCTCAGGTCCGGTGGATATCGTGCTGTCTGAGATTATTGCTGTATCATTCCCTCCACCAACAGCAATAGTTACACCCCCAATTGTTGTGACTATCATTGAGTCTTTTATAACAATGTTATCATTGCCTTCGTTTAGGAAAATTGTGTCGTTTGTGCTTATCAACTTTGCACTATCAATCAATATTTCATCATCTGCAGTGCCTACTGTGATGGAGCTAATCAGTCCTTGAACTGTAGCCATAAATATGTCAACATGATTTGGGCCATTGCCCAAATGTATAGCTATTAAGTTGTTAGTGTCTATATTTCCATCTTTCAGCACATTTACTTGAACTCCGTTGTTATTTGCACCTTGTTGAATGCCAGTAAGATCAGGATTAGGTTCAAGTTCATCACATCTAAATCGGTCAGACCCTGTTTGTACGCAGCGTGAATAGCTTGGTTGTGCTGCTAATGATATAAAAATAGCCATAGCACATAATATTAAATTTCTCATAATGCCTCCGCCTTGAGGAAAAATCTTATGTTCAAGACTACATAATTTAGTGAGAAATTAATATCATTGGAATAGAACTTGCCTGTGACTATTGCATTCAAAGAGCCTTTTCGTTAGGCTTTGCATATAAATCCAAAAAGGGTGGGTGATATAAATGAAAAGGTTCTCTTTAGTTCTACTTTTAGTTATCAGCATCGTATACATAAGTGATGTAGAAAAGGCCTTGGCAGAATCAAAGGGCGATCTAGAATCTACTGTTGAGCAGGCCGTTATGCTCAGAAATACCGGTGATACTGCTATAGCGCTTCAGCTCTACTCAGACGATGTGACCTACTATCTTGTTGATCAAGTACCGCCGGAACTTAAAGGCGTTAAAGAGATAAAAGAATACTATGATTTCATTAGAACAGCTTATCCGGATATGAAGTATGAGATAAAGGATATGAGTGTGGATGGCAATAAAGTCACGGCTCATCTTGTCTTTAATGGAACTAACACAGGTCCAAGGGGAGATCTTCCTCCTACAAATAAGAAAGTCACCTTCACAACGATTTCTATATATGAGATAACTGATGGAGAAATCTCAAACGTCTGGGTTCATACAAATAAAGCTGCAATATACAGACAGTTAGGAATGACTGAATTGCCTACTTTTGATAGCAAGTAAAAAGGGGGCACATGACCCCCTTTAAGTATTTTTTATTGTTATCTACTCTTCACAAGAGATAGTCGTCTCTCCGAGGCAGACATCTAGACCGCCACCGCCTCTGACTATATCTGTGCCCTCTTGGCCGTCTATATCGTCCATTCCTCTTCCGCCTCTGGCTCTATCATCACCAAGACCAAGATCTACTATGTCCGCCCCAGCCCCGGCTCTAACTCTATCATTTCCCTGAGCAGAATCTACGCAATCATCCCCTCCAAATGCAAAAATTACATCATTTCCAGAGGTTCCACATATGATATCATCATCCTCCGTGCCGAAGAAAAATGTTCTATTCCCCATTTCTGTACCAATCAATATGGCATTAGGGTCTGAGCAGTCGCACTGCTCGCACGCATCACCTATGCCGTCTTGGTCAAAATCAATCTGTGAAGGATTTGAGTCGAATATACAGTTATCCGTATTATCCGGAACACCATCATTATCAAAATCCCCTTGAGCAAAAACCTGTGTTGGAAGAGCAAAAAATAGACAGACTAATACTAGGATAAAGCTATACTGGAAAAGATTTTTCATCTTGTTCCCTCCTTTAAGATATTGACCTACCGCCTGGTAGATATTGCCATTATATAACATATAGGAGTTTAATCCAAGTGAAATATTATTTAACTATAGGTAGTTAGGTTATATGCAAGTATTTTTCTTTACCCATTTCGTAAGATTTAATAGGAGGTGAATTTAAAATTCAAGGGGGTAGTTTTCCAGACAATTCTTAAGACTTGAGTTCTAGAGCTAGATCACATATACATAAAAAAAGGGGAGCAATGCTCCCCTTTATAAGTTTTGTTTTTTATATCAATTAAGCAGTAACTTGGCGTCTTCGAACAATAATAAATCCAACTGTTCCTAAAATGACTGCCATAGTTATCAGTCCCCATTCAGAGAGCGTTGGGACGTTCCTTGTTGCACCAGCTTCACCAAATCTGATATCCAATATGCCCATTGTTGCATCGATGTTGTTATCACTTAAAGAGATATTAGTAATAGCCTCTTGAGCAACAATGCCAATAAAACTATTGATTGACGAGGTTGCGTTTACATTTGTAGTTCCCAACAGCACATTTCCTGCTCCAAACACCTCTACAGTGATCGTGCTGTTACATCCTGCCACAAGACCAAAACATCCTAATGTTAACCCCACCGCGCTTATCTCTGGGTTGAATTCGATATTGATAACACTATTAGCGGTAGTTTCATCTGTTAGAACATTTGGTGGATTATTATCAAAATTGAAAAGATCTTCTCCTGCTACGAGAAATGCGCCAGGTGTTGGACCATCTGTAATTTGTATGTCTGGAAGTATATCTCCAGGTGAAAAACATATGTCGTTACTATTTGAATTGACAGGGCTCGAGCAAGGTCCTATAGTACCAAAATCAGGAGCATCTGCAGCGGAGAAATCTTGAAAATTAAGGTTGCTGTTCATGGCAAGAAACTGCTGTAAATCGTTAGTGGTTGCGATTTGAGCCTGGGAATTAGAGTATGAAACAAAGAAGGCTAATATGAATGCCATGGAAAAAAATAATAGAATCTTAGTTCTTCTAATCATTGTATCCTCCATAGGAATAAATAATTTAACGCCATTATATCATATAAGAATGTTTAAAACAATTGATTAATATTAATGCTTTATGATTGTATTTGTGACCATCATAGAATAGAATTTGCGTATCAAATTGAATCTTAAGGAATCTAGTTGATGCCCATATACGGACCAGATTTAGACGACCCAATACCAATAACTAACTTACTCAAGCGAGGGCTTGAGAGTAAGCCTGATGACACTGCTTTAGTGTCACTTGATACAACTCTCACTTGGCGTGAGCTTGATGAATCGACCACTAGACTTGCAGCCGGATATCTTGCCCACGGGCTTGTGCCAGGGGATAGGATAGCTTCACTCATGCCGAACAGAGTTTCTTTGCTTGTGCATTATATTGCTTGCTTTAAAGCTGGTTTGGTAATTGTGCCCCTTAATTATAGATACATGTCACCAGAGATAGATCATGCGCTTGAAGTTAGCGGCGCAAAAGCTCTTTTGGCCCATGCAGAGAGAAACGAGGATATTGCAGCATCTGATCTTGCCCCTGAACTGCCGCTAGGAATAATTACCCACAGTTCAAAGGAAGAGGAGCTGCAAACTTTAGAGAAGCTTCTAGAGAGCGATCCAACTGACACCCATATACCTACTCCTGAGCCTAGCAGTAATGCCGCAATATTTTTTACCTCTGGCAGCACTGGGCCAGCCAAGGGCGTTACTCACACTCATGAATCCCTTAAATGGATGTTTGCTAGTGCTGCCCAAGCATTTGAATTCACGGACAAAGATACTCTTTTGCCCGGATCTTCAATCTCACATTTAGGAGGGTTTTTATTCTCATTAGCAGCACTATCAATAGGTGCCAGAGTCTTAGTTGCCAGAAGATATGATCCAGACGAAATTATTCCAATTCTTCGTACATATAAACCTACAGTTCTCTGCATGATTCCTGCAGCATTGTTTAAGGTAATCAGGGATCACGGAGCAACAAGAGAAGACTTCTCGTCGCTTAGAATGTGCAGAGCTGGAGCAGACACAGTACCGCTTGAACTAGAGAAGGAATATATAGATCTAACTGGACATCCCATAGATGAAGGATACGGATCAAGTGAGATGGGGCTCGCGACATTAAACCCGCCCTCTGGATTAATCAAGATCGGCTCTATTGGTTTGCCTGTTCCTGGATTTACATTTGCACTTAAGGATGATCAAGGCAATGAGGTGAAAGCCGGAGTTGAGGCGAATGCATGGGTAAGATCAAACAGTCTTATGTCTGGTTACTGGGACAACCCAGAGTCTTCTGCCGAAGTTCTTCTGGACGGTTGGTTTGATACAGGGGATGTTCTTAAGGCGGACGAAGACGGCTATTTGCACTTTGTTAGCCGTAAAAAGCAAATTATTGTGCATGATGGATCTAATATAAGTCCGGTTGAGGTAGAGGAGTCCCTCTTAGAGCA
>JBCCIH010000193.1 GCA_039028315.1 Thermodesulfobacteriota bacterium
CCCATCTGTACCATCGGAGTCGCATCCAAGAGGAATCTTACCGTCAAATACCGGCTCCAATGGACATAGCCCTACCGAAGGCGTACAAGCAGCTGTTTCCCACAATTTATTAAATTCAGTCTGAATTTCTGTGAGTACCGGGTCGATGATATCCGCACCATTGGTTGAGCAGGTAGTGCTGGATCCGTTTAATGCATCAAACTCCTCTTCACTACGATAAGAAATCAGGTCCACTCCGCATACATTAGTTAAGCACTGGCTGTAAGTTCGATTTACATTAGCCTCGCAAGAGCCAGAAAAAGAATCTGAACAATAATCAAGAATTGCTAAAGGGTCAGAAATATTGTCATTAAAACATTCTAAAGAAATGTTCTTACAATCGCGCACTTCCTTTTTGGCTTGTCTTGCACATTGCTTAATGCACTTATTGTCCAAGTCTTGCAGATCGGCAGAGTCATCTGGAGATACATCCATGGATTCGACGTCACTAAACCCGCAGAAAAATCCTGTATCATTCGAAAATCCACAAACCTGATCCACAAAGAATTCGCCATCCATTGAAGCACATTGCTGCTGGGTTATATCATCATCGCATGCACTGGCATTTGCTTGTCGACAACATCCTGTTTGAGAATAACCAATATCAGCGGAAATTAAGAATAGAAAACTAAAAACTAGACCAAAAACTGTTATAGCTGATATATGATTCATTACTTTCATTTAACTCCTCCACTAAGATTATTATGTGCCGCTCATAGAAACCCAGATATATGCACAAATACCGACCGCCAGGTCATTTCTATACTATAGCTTAAATATTAAATACAAGGTCTGGAGGGCTCAAATCCCCATTGCCTGCTCTAACTAACTTAACTTATTGATTAATTCTTCTGTACCCCAATCTTATGGCCACAAACAATAATGAGACGATCAAATATAGAGGAACTTCAGCTCTGGTGCCAGCTTGGGCAAGAGAGCAATTACCGTTCCCACCAGTGCCAACTGGCTTACCGTTTTCTCCAATTAGTTGCCCATCAAGGTTTGTATCCCCAGGCTGGCATATAACATCCAGCACAACACTCAATAAATCTGCTCCTATATTTGAATTTCCTTTATCCCTCGCTGAAACAAATAGTTCATATTCTCCGCAAAACTCAGGCTTGAATGCAACTTTTACATTGTTAAGCCCGTCAGCCCTGATATTGGAAATCAATTCGATATCGAACGCTATATCAGACTCATCGGGATGCCTATCATGAAATAGCACAACTACACCATCAGAACTTGCATCTAATGAGTACACATCAGCATCAATTATCACATCTTCACCCACAAAAACTTGCTCAGGATTTACTGACAAATTGTCAATTAATATTGTAGACTTCTGCTCCTCTTCACTATTTAGTGGAAGCTCCGAAACGTACATCGCATTCTTGTAGAAACCAACATTGTTGGTAAAGGATCTTACTACATCTTGGTCAAATTCTTCTACTGTTACCATCTCCAGTGGGACATCAAGAATAGATTTAAATACCTCTCCCGGGGTGAAATTCGATGAATCTAGGCCATAACCAGGTAATTCCTCGACAAGATTTCCCTCATCGTCTACAGGATAGACAAGTACCCAGAATACCCAATACTTATCAGGCCCCATATCCTCTTCGGCTGTATTGAATGTGGTAGTGACAAGTGTCCAATTAGGAGCGTCACTAGAAGTAAAAGGTGGTATTACCCTCTCGACTATTCTTTCTTCTATCAAGATACTCTCACCCAATGGGACGTTAAGAGTATTGTCCCACTCCATCCTGTAGAAAGCTACATGCACTCTGTCTGAAGGATCTAATGCCGTGAGACTTAAATTGTAAACTCTTGTGCTCAAGTTTATATCGTCGCCCATGTACACAAAGGTCTGTGATGGTCCGATTGGCTCGTCACCTGATTGGATAAATAAACCTCTCATACTGTAGAAAGAATTGACCCATAGTTCATTCTCATTCTCAGCAGGTTTCCTTATAAAAGTACAAAGTAATGCTGCGGAGTTAGCACTTTGCCGTCTACAATAACTGGGCTGCCTGGCCATGCTAGTGGCTACAGTTGGTACCACTTCCCATCTCGTAGGAAAATTCAAGCCAACGTCTGGATACATAAGATAAGGATTTACTCCTCCAGCCTGCCAGAAATTCCCTGAATCGTTTGAAAGCATATTGCCAGTAAACGCCGTGATCAATGGACCAGTGTAAACAATATTTTCTGTTGGTCCTTCAGAGAATAAACTTTGCCAAACACCATTTGGAAATGGCTGTCCTAATATAAAGGAGTTTACAAGGTACCTATATACATCAGGATTCAAGAACTCATCGGGTTTATTTACTTCAATACCTACGGAGTTTGTAGTTGTACTTGTTGTTGTTGTGTTTGTATTTATCGCACGGCTCTGTCCAAATTCAAATCCCACGCTTATTCTTGTGCCTGTTCCAGTGAATTCGGATAGAATTCCAGATCCTACGGCAAGTGAAATACTCTCATTTCCCGAAATCGTCTCTGTAGAACCAGTGGTGCATTCACTTCCTTGACCTTGGTTCCAACTTTTTGTTTGCGTGAACATAGTATTGTCAGTTAAGAACCCTATCTTAGGTTCAGAAAGTACATTTTCAGCGTTACTAGCAAAACGCCGTAATAGCTGATTTCTTGTGGCAGGATATGTAAACATATGACCGGGTTGATGGACTGGTTGGTAGAATTCTGCGGTCCTTCCACTTACTAAGGTGCTAGTAATCTGGTCAGGGGCTGATATCTGATAGAATAAAGGCTCCTTTTCATCTTCCGGACAATTTTCAGAACCATCCCTACAGACGGTTTCACCTAGGACAGGGTAAAAATATATATTCTTTCTACTCTCGGTATAAATGATATTATCGCCAAAACCTGTGACTGTAGAGATAGTATTACTCGTACTCTCGTAACTGCTGTCTACAGTTGATACATCACAGTCATACACCTGATTTGCCGATGCGGCAAAATCGAACTGTACTCCTCCAAATGGAGCAGCCGAAAATTTAGTCCTTGACTCAATAGATTGCTTGAATGAAAAACTCCAGCTTGTATTTTGTGTATTTGAGTACGTAGCAGATGTACTTGTGCCGGTTGAATATGCAGTAGTAAAAGTTGGAGGAATAACACTGAAGTTATTCACAAATGGTTCATCCTGATTAATACCCTGCACATAAGCAGTATGCATGGGTGGTGAGCCGATTATTGCGTTTACTTCAAACCAATTGGAAATACGAGCAACATCTGGGCTTCCAAGACGGGCAGAACGTCCCTGTAAATCTACTGCATGTATAAAGCTTCCCTGCCGGTTAGAATTAGTGTTGAGTCTGAAAAATGAAACTGTATTAGGATCTCTTACATCAAGCGTAGCAATCCTGTTGGGCCTAAAATTACCGTTATCAGGTGAGGATTCGTATATAAACAATTTCATATTAAAGCCATTGAGTCCGGATCTGTTGTCTACTGTACTAGAGAGAAGTGTTGCTATTTGACTCACATTACCATTGGGAGTCTGAGGGATTTGACCAGTAAAATTACCCACAGCTATGCCGTTAAAAGCTGGTAAACCTGCAAGACTGCCACCACCATCGTCACAATCCTCAGTAAGTCTAGGATTTACACGTAATGTAAAATCATCATCACTGAAAGTTACAACTGATAATCCGCAAGTAGTTATCAATAAAAGTCCGGAACCAGAACCAGTTTTAGATCTTCTTAAAGTCGGACTCATTAATAGATCAAATGTATAATATTCAAATAATGTTTGTGTACTCACATTACCTTGTAATCCTATTACAGCCTGCTCCTGAGCAGATGTAGGGTCAAAAAACCCTGAATCAGCATAAAGATTAGATATGTAACCATTTTCACCACCAGCATAAACTACAAACAAGTCATCTCCTGAACTCAAAGATGGATTTGTATTAAAATTGCCGGACGTAAGAGCTGCTGCTTGAAAAGGCTGTCTAGTATTATAGTTGATTCTATTGAAAGCGGGATCAAACATAATGTCTTCTGAGGATAGAGGATTTAATACTATTGAGAAAGCTCCCTCTCCCGCGCAAACATCACTAAATAAAGGGATTGTCTCAAGAGGGCATATGGATGCAAACTTTATTCTGTACCGTCCATCTTGCTCGAGGTCACTGCCAATCCAGGCTATGTCCAGTACATTGTCGCCATTAAAGTCCCCCACCGTAGGTGGGCCAATTGGAATAGCGCTTTGATCAATACTAATTCCAAGGGTGGATGCCAGAATCAAACCCTCCTCAGGATTCTCGG
>JBCCIH010000194.1 GCA_039028315.1 Thermodesulfobacteriota bacterium
CTGCTCCTCTATCTGTTTTAGCCTTATAGCAGCTTGGTGCCTAGCCTCATCCTCAATGATGTTTATAAGCTCTGTTTTGGCAGCTTCCTGGGTCATTCCGGCAATCTGTTCAATCTTCTGCTTGGCATCTTCAACCACAGCGTCTAATTCTTTTTCCTTTTCTTCCAGAGCTTTTTCCTTGTGCGTCATATCACGCTCTAGTTTTAAGACCTCTTTTTCTTTCTTATCAAAGGACTCAAATTTGCCGTCTAAAGTCTCTTCTTTTTTCTGAAGTCTTTTTTCGACTTTTGAAAACTCTTTTTGTTTCTCTCTGGATTCACGATCCAACTCTGCAGTTCTTTTTTCGCGAATCTCTTTAGCTTTTAATTCACCTTCTATTTTAACCTTTTCTGCTTCTTTCTCGGCGAGCTCTATTATAGTTTGGGCTTCATCTTTTTTTATACCTATATTCTTTTTTAACTCAAGTTGTCTATAGAGATAATGAACAGCAAAACCTATCACTAATGAAATAGCAGCCACCAAAATAACTATCCATGCTGACATGTTATTTTCCTCCTAACTTTCTCCTAGAAAAAACTATACCCTGCTCTGTAATTATAGTTCCCACTCTACTGTCATGTTCATCAGTAGGAATTGAGCTGAGCAGTTGAATATCATAGCAAATACCAACTTTTTTGTTCTCTGAAATATTTTTTAGGGCTCTGTCGTAAAATCCTTTTCCAAAACCCAGTCTATTTCCTGATTTATCAAATGCTAAACCCGGCAGAATGAAAAGATCAACCTGCTCCAGATTTACTTTATGCTTATTTGGCACAGGTTCTAAAACTCCAAAACTACCCTGAACCAAGTCGTTAAGATCGTAGATTCTATAAAAGTCTAAAGAAAGAGAATTTACTCTAGGGAAATAAACCTCCTTCTTAAGCCCTACCGCGGCTTTAAATATGGCACTAGTTCTGACTTCATTTAGAATTGGGGAATAAAGTGAAATGCTTTTGGCTAGCTTAAATGCTTCTAACTCAACTATATGATCTGAGATAGTTGAACTTTTCTCATCTATCTCAGCTGCACTTAGCTTTTTCCTAACATCAGATATGACAGTTCTGATATTTTGCTTAGCATCTGGAATATTGAAACTCCCTTCTCTTGCTAGGGAGAGAGACTTATTTTGCCTATAATCATCTTTGTTTAAAAGAGTCTTCCAATTCTTCTCTAGAGGTTTCCTCTCTAATTGTCCCAACATCGGAACTAAATGATTCGTTTTCTTTAAGGGAGCTTTCCAATATTTGTAATAATCTATTTGATCTTTCCTCAGCACGATCTTTAAATTCCTCGAAATCCTTTTCTACTCTAAAGTAATCATCGGTTATCTTGAGCATAGCTAAAAGAAACGAGCGAGGCACGACCATAGCACTTTCTACATCTGAAATTTCTCTAACTTTATTTTCAATAAAAGATGCAATCTTTTGGACATAGTCCTCATCTGCATCTGTTTTAATCACATAATCTATATCAAAAAACCTGATTTTTAGACGTTTCATACTAAGCCTCTGACCTGCTTAAATAAATTTCGACTTTCTCAATCACCCTATCGAGTTTAAGTCTCATGTCTTCTCTTTCCTTCTCAAGCTTTTCAATACTCTCGCGAAGTTTTGTGACTTCATTAGAAAGATTCTTATGCTCAGCCTCAAGCTGCGTCTTTCGTGACAAGGCTTCTTTTATCTTATCCTCAAGAATATCCATTGTTTCCATTGTTTTACCTTCACAAGTTTAATCTTATCTTGAAATTTTTGCAAGATGTGTGAAGATAAAAGGCGAAATGGCAGAAGCTTCAATGTTAAGTAGACTTGAAGAAGTCGAGCAAAAATATTTAGAAATTCAGCAGAATCTAAGCAAACCTGAGATAACCCCGCAGCAGATTCATCAGTTCTCAAAAGAGCTTTCCGACCTGGACGAGATCATAGAAATCTATCGAAGCTACAAACATACAGTAGAAGAAATAGATAAAAATGAATCACTACTTAAGGACTCAGAGCTCTCAGAACTTGCTCAGGAAGAGCTTGATGAGCTAATTCCTCTAAGAGATAAGTTTGAGAACGATCTTAGACTTCTCTTATTGCCTAAGGACCCAAATGACGGGAAAAACGTTTTCTTAGAGATACGCGCGGGGACCGGCGGGGATGAGGCAGCGCTCTTTGCAGGTGATCTATTTAGGATGTACTCCCGATATGCAGAGGAGAAACGCTGGAAAATCGAGGTAATAAACATTAGCGAAACCGGCGTGGGCGGTATAAAAGAGGTAATTGCTTCAATAGAAGGGAAAAAAGTATACAGCAAATTAAAATACGAGAGCGGAGTTCACCGAGTACAGCGTGTGCCGGCAACAGAAACCAGCGGCAGAATTCATACTTCCACTGCAACTGTTGCAATTTTGGCTGAACCTGACGATGTCGAAGTAGAAATAGACGAGAAAGACTTAAAAGTGGATACATATAGAGCCTCAGGTCCAGGAGGTCAGCATGTCAATAAAACAGATTCCGCAATCAGGATCACCCACTTGCCAACCGGCATAGTGGTTCAGTGCCAGGATGAGAGATCGCAGCACAAAAACCGAGCCCATGCTATGAGAATGCTTAAGGCTAAACTATTTGAGATTGAAGAAGAAAAAAAGCAGAGCGAGTTTGCCGACGAGCGCAAAACCCAGGTTGGAACTGGGGAGAGAAGCGAGAAAATCAGGACTTATAATTTTAGAGATGGCCGCATAACAGATCACAGAATCAATCTTACGCTCTATAAAATTGACGCAATTCTAAGCGGCGAGCTTGATGAATTAATGCAAGCTCTTACAACTTATTACCAAACCGAAGCTCTTAAAGGAAGTGGGATTTAAATATCCTAATCAATTCACAACTTTGCCCGTTTTATTGTATTTAGCTCTATCATTAATAAAATATAGATATGAATCTCAACTGGATTGTTGTTCTTTGCTATTTTTTATCGGCAATTTTCTACGGTAGCCATTTCTGGAGTAAGAAAAGGAATTTGGCTAAGGTAGGTTTCTACTTCATTCTAGCTGGCGCAGTTATACAAACTATAAATATTGTCTTTGTTTATACATCCGGCAAACCACTAGCCCAAGGATTTGACACAACACTCTATCTCTTTGCATGGTTCATTTCACTTGTCTATGTCGCATCTCAGTTTAAGTTTAAAGCCTCGCTCTTGGGAGCGTTCGCAGCCCCTCTGGCATTTATTTTAACTCTTCCCTATATCATTTTGCCACAAGGAATAATTGATCCAAACCAAACGCTGAGCAATCCATGGATACTTATACACATAGCACTCATACTAATAGGAGAAGCTCTATTCACAGTAGCTTTTATATCTGGTGTGCTCTACATATTTCAGGAAAATCAGATTAAATCCAAACACGTAGGGAAATTTCTACAGAACTTCCCTTCACTCACTACACTTGATAGGATAAACCACATTTGCCTTATGATAGGTTTTCCTCTCGTAACAATCGGTATTGCGCTTGGCCTGTTATTGGCGAAAGAACTCACAGGAACAGCCTGGGACTGGGGCCACAAGGAAACTTGGTCAATGGTAACATGGGTTCTATATGCTCTTCTTATACATGGCAGGCTTCAGTCTGGATGGAAGGGAAGAAAAGCAGCATGGGGAGCAATTTTAGGATTTGCAATAATAATGCTTACGCTTTTTGTTATCGGCTATATCACCCCTGGACAACAGGATTTACTCGGTTAATACTAATTAATACAACCTGTACTGGAGATAAGTCTTGGCCAAGAAAAAACAACTCGATGAAGTCTATTATCTAGGCTACTTTAAACAACTCTACGAATCCTGGGAAGAGTCCACACATAAGATGATGGATGTTTGGTTCAATAGCCCACTTATGGACCGTGCAGTCGAAAAATCTTCAGAATTTAAGAACTATGTTCATGCTTTTATGGAGCAATCTTTAGAGAACAGAAACATCCCGCAGCGCGGTGAGATGGATAAGCTTATAAATACCATTGACTCGCTGGAGATGAAAATTGCCAGGCTAGAAGAAAAGATCCAAGACTTAGAAAGCGCCCCAGAAGAACCGGCATCAAAGACAAAGAGCAAAACTAAAAAAGTAACACAGAAAAAATGCTGATTTTTTAGACCATAGGAGATTATGATGGCAAATGAATATATACAGTTTGAAAAAGATGGATTTGTTGGAACGCTAACGATAAACCGTCCTAAAGCTCTGAATGTTCTTAATTGGGATACACTAAAAGAATTAGGCTC
>JBCCIH010000195.1 GCA_039028315.1 Thermodesulfobacteriota bacterium
GATATGTTTGATAAACTCCCTACCCCTCATGGGCTAGTGCGCTCCGGCGTTGCTCCGGATCATCAGAAAATTAAATCAGTTACAAGAGTTTATGACAAAATCGCTACGAATGAGAATTTTAGATTTTTTGGTCTTGTAGAATACGGTGTTCATTTAACAATTGAAGATTTAAAAGATCACTATCACATAATTGTCTTTGCCACCGGAGCACAAACTGACAGAAAAATGAACATACCGGGCGAAGACCTAAAGGGCAGCCATACGGCGACAGAATTTGTAGCCTGGTATAACGGACACCCAGAATACACTGACTATGAGTTTGACCTATCTCAGGAAAAGGTTGCGATAGTTGGAGTTGGTAACGTAGCAGTTGATGTTGCTCGTATACTTTGCAGAACCGAAGATGAACTAATGCAAACAGACATTGCGGATTATGCTCTAGAGGCTCTTAAAAAGAGCAATGTTAAGGAAGTTTATCTCCTTGGAAGAAGAGGACCTGCACAGGCTGCTTTTACAAACCCTGAGGTTAGAGAGCTCGGCAATCTAGATGACGCGCATGCAATAACCCGAATAGAGGAAGTTGAACTTGATGAATTCACTCAAGAGTTTTTAGAAAAAGAAGAAGACAGATCACTTGTTAAAAAAATTGAGATATTAAATGCCTATTCAGAAGACATTGAATTTCAGAAATCTAAAAAATTGCATATTCGCTTTTTAGTCTCACCGACTGAAATAATTGGAGATGCTCAAGGCAATGTAAAGGCAATAAAATTAGTTAAAAACGAGCTCTATAAAACTGATGACGGAACTTTAAGGCCAAGGGCGACTGATGAGACTGAGGAGCTCGAAGTCGGACTAGTATTTAGGTCAATCGGTTATCACGGTGTCCCACTTCCAGAGGTTCCTTTTCATGAGAAATGGGGTGTTATACATAACGATAGAGGAAGGGTTATAGATCCGGATACGAGCGAGCATGTTCATGGTCTATATTCCACCGGCTGGATCAAAAGAGGTCCCACTGGAGTTATTGGTACTAACAAACAAGACTCAGGTGAGACTGTGGAGTGCATTGTCGAAGATATTCTGCAAAGCCGCCATTTATCGCCTTCTAAGACTCATCCTGACGACATTTTAGAGCTAATTAATCAAAGACAACCCGATCATTTCTCTTATGAAGACTGGCTTCGTTTAAACGAGCTTGAGATTAATAAGGGAGAAGAGCAAGGAAGGCCAAGGGTAAAGTATACGAGTGTAGAAGATATGCTAAATGCGGTTAAAAGATCTGATGAGGCTGCCAACGGTAAATAGTTCTTTATATTAAAGCTTAGGAGCCAAAAGCAGCTTCCTTCTAAGAGGATCAACTTCCTGAACAACTAGATTAATGCTCTTATTTTCATCCATATTAAACCTTGAGCCCAAAAACACAGGGGCTTCAAATAAATAGTCTGTTAAGTAAACAGTTGCTCTGGAATTATCAAAAGTGCTGATAACTCCTGGTATTTGTTTTCCCTCCAGACTTTGTAGGTGTTTGTAAACCCAATATTTCTCTCTATTTCTCTCCACCATTCTCTTATCGCGTACACCTATTTCTATCTTTGGATAGAGGTTCTCTAACTCATCCTCAGTATAGGCAGGCTCATCACCTTGGAGTGTAGATACTATTTGCCTTTGAATAATTAGATCGGTGTATCTTCTTATAGGAGATGTAGCCTGTGCGTATACATCTATTCCCAAAGATTTGTGCGGGGCTGGATCAAGTCCAACTCTAGGAGCTCTTAAGTACTTAACCACGTGAAGTGCATAAAGGGGGTCGTTTTCATCATGAGACCAAGCGTCATCAGAAATGGCCTCGGGCTGAGATCTATAAATTCCCGGAATGTTGTTGTCCTTTAAATACTTGCCTGCTAATCTGTTCATAAGAATCATAAATTCTGCAATTACCCTATGAGCAGTCGTGTTCATATAATTTTTTCTGATATCTACATTAGAGTCTTGATCTACTGATATTTTTAACTGGGGAAGCTGGATAATAAATGCGCCAGCCTTTTTTCTTTTCCCTCTAAGACTAAATGCTATTTCTTTTATGCTATTTCCCAATGGATCATTTTCAAAGTAATCAGACGCCTTTATATAACTTATGTTGTCTGAGATCTGTATTTTGGAATTAGTAAACCTATATCCTTTTAAATTAAATTCCTTATCAAAGTCAACTAGTAACGACAGGGCTTTTCTTATAGATCCTTTTACTAAACTTAGCTTTTCTGCAATCAGCTCTTTGGGGAACATGTGAATATGATGTTCAGGCAGATAAACTGTTTCCCCTCTTCTTACAGCTTCATCATCAAGTGCGCTCCACTTTCTAACGTACATGGCTACATTTGCTATATGAATGCCGATAGTAAACCCACTCTCTGTTTGCTCTGCAGAGATAGCATCGTCTATGTCCTGAGTGTTTTCATCGTCAACCGAAAACACTTTAAGATGAGTTAAGTCTTCAAGACCTTCATCTGAAAAAGGCTGCGCCACTATTTCGTTTGTCTGATTAAGTGCTTTTAGAGGAAAGTCGTTGGTTATTGAAAACCTTTTTATAAGAGGGTCTTCATCTTCATGCCACGAACCGGTTTTTATAAGAAATTCTATTGTCCCTTCTATATCCTTAATTCCAATTTTAGATAAAAATGACTTGGCTTCAGGGGCTTTACTGCATTTGTCCAAGTGTATTACATACTCTTTTAATAATTGAATATATGCTTTCGGGTCAAATTCTTGTGCAAAGTCCTCTGATTTGCCGGATATTATGTTCTTAGCCCATAGCATGGCAAGCTTTGTCTCTTCTGCTCTTTTTCTCTCGGCATTTTTTTTGGCTATAAGTTCCTTTACCTCAGACTCATCTCTTGGAAGATATCCTCTCTCCCCTCTTTTGAAGTAAATATCATTTTTATCAACAGCCCAAAAAAAGTTAAATCCGTCTTCTTTTGATATTGAGGAATCCCCAAGGTATAGATTCAATAAATCATCATAAGTGATTTCTTGTTCTTCTTCCGATACACATTCCCAAAGCGTTATTAAGTCTATTGATTCTTTAGCTTCTTCAACGGACTTTCTTACATCTCTTAGTTTTAGCTTTTTTTCTGAAGAGTTAAGACTGTCTTCAATAAAAATTTCAGATCTATAGACAATTTTTTCCAGATCGACCGATATATCCTTTCCTTCCTCAGAGAATATGCTGGCTTTATCATTAGAGATCTGGTTAAAGATTGCAAAAGACGGCTCCTTTCTTTTTCTAAACAGTATGAGCTCGTTTTTCGTAGGGATTTGTAGCGTCATTTAAATATTCTATCAATTTGGAAAGTTTGTATAAAACTAGCATAATATTCTAACACAGGATGAAAATGTTTCATTGATAGAGCATAAATTATGAAGATTGCTCTCTGAATAGCACCAATTCTTCCATAAGCCAGTCCTTTGATGTTACTGGCTGCTCGCTATCACAATATACTAAGTAGTCTTTGCCGCTAATCGTACTTTTAGTTCCTGAGTATTCTATAAATTCTTCCGTTGTGCTTATCTGGTCTCTAAAGTGTTTATATTTTCTTTTGATATGCTTAGAAGCCCTTTCGCCGCTGTATTTTTTGCCGTTTCTCTCAAACTCGCACTGAGTTGACTCAATAAATTCAAGTAAATGTTCTACCTCAGGTTTTTGTGATGCCGGTACATCAGCAGATGATTTTAGAACTCCCGAAAACACTAAAGTCATTAAGACAAATGTGAATGTCACTATTTTTTTATTCATATTTAAAAGTATTAGGGTGGTTTACTCAATATCAAGCAGTTTTTAAGCTGAAAGAGAAGATTTATATTCCATAGCCACTTTGACAAAATCTCTAAAAAGTGGATGTGGGACAAGCGGGGTAGATTTAAATTCAGGGTGAAACTGACATCCAATGAACCATGGGTGGTTTTCGAGTTCTATCATCTCGACTAGCTCTTCATCTGGAGAAAGTCCGCTGAATGTGAGACCATTATTAGCCAGAGTTTGACGATATGAATTATTGACCTCATATCTATGCCTGTGCCTCTCAGATATCTCTTCGCTGCCGTAGGCTGTTTGCGCAAGAGTATTTGGTGCTAACACGCATGGATATGCGCCCAGTCTCATTGTGCCGCCCATATCGTTTATTTCTCTTTGGTGATCCATTAGATCAATTACTGGGCTTACCACATCTTCTGAAAATTCAATTGAGTGAGCATCTTTGATGCCGCATATATGTCTGGCAAATTCTACAAC
>JBCCIH010000196.1 GCA_039028315.1 Thermodesulfobacteriota bacterium
AAGCTCAAATCCTTCTTCTTCAAACTCAGTTTGGTAATTCATTATCTTAAGCTGAATAATTTCTTGCAAAGTATCCCTGCTTAGAGGTGAAAACGGGACAATTCTATTAAATCTTGCAATTAGCTCTGGAAGAAAACCAAAGAGCTGAAATTTTGTTATATCATCGGCCTCTTCATGGCTCATATTATATGCAATTGTGTCGTCATAGACTTGATTGTCGTCTAAGTTTTTAACAAACCCTGCTTCATTACTGCCAAATAGGTTTTTTATTCCTGAGAATGCACCGACTGCAAAAAACGAAATGTCGCGGGTTGATATAAGCGCCCTTGGGCCTCGGCTAGAAAAGCCAAAATCTAAAGGGATCTGAACATCGGTGCCCTCTAGAATTTTTAGGAGTTCTCTTTGTACACCAAAACCGGAGACATCTTTCGTGGTGCCTTGCCCTGCAAAACGAGCGCTGCTGTAAGAGCCCGCTATTTTATCAAACTCATCAAGCACAACCACCCCGCACTCAGCAATATCTATGCTCTCGTTTGCTGAATACACTAGTTGTACCAGAATATTTACTACGTCGTCCCCGACATAGCCAGACTCCGTAAACTTAGTCATATCAATAATTACAAATGGAAGTTTGAATATCTCTCCGAAAAGAAGCTCGATCAGATATGTTTTTCCGCAGCCAGTTGGCCCCATTAGTATTGAATTAGGTCTTGGAACTAGATCTACCCGCGGGGTATTTTTAGAATGCATCTGCTTTAGACGCTTGACGTGTCGGTAGGCAGCAAGCGATACAGCTCTTCTTGCCTCTTCCTGTCCTTTATAGCCAAGCTTATCTAGCTCGGTAAATATTTTCTTAGGCGAAGGAAGTGGAACAGTCTGTATAAAGTCCTTTACATAATATACTTTTTCACCGCGTCTCATTAATATAAATCCCCCAGAGGATAACTCCTTATAATTCTAACACCAATATTAGCGATATGATAATAAAAATTTAGTTCAAGTGTAAAATTATCCAAATCTATTTATATAGATAAATTGGTTACTACTTAAGCAGCATCTCTAATATTGCTTTTCCCATGTGGAGCTTGTTCTCGGCCTGATCTAATATTACTGAATTAGGTCCCTCGAGCGCTTCTTTGGTTATTTCCTCTCCAATATGAGCCGGAAGGCAGTGCATTACCAAAGCACCAGGGTTTGCAGTATTTATAAGCTCAGCATTAATTTGATATGGTTTAAATATTTTCTGTTTTTTCTTTGCTTCTTTTTCCTGACCCATGCTTACCCAGACATCTGTGTACAGTACATCTGCATTTTGTGCGGCTGCTTTTGGATCGTTTATAATTTCTATAGAACCATTTCCAATTTGTGATGCTATCTCTAAAAATCCTGGATCAGGCTCATACCCTGTAGGAGTGGCGATAGAAAGGTTAAATCCGAGTGTTGAAGCTGCGCCTATAAAGGAATTTACAATATTGTTGCCGTCCCCCACATATGCAATTTTTATCTTATTTAGTTTCTTCCCATTCTCGATAATCGTAAACAAATCAGCCGCTATTTGCGTTGGATGGCCAAGATCTGTAAGTGCGTTTATTACTGGAACGCTTGAGTTTTCAGCAAACTCCTCAATTCTCTCCTGCTCGAACGTTCTAATAATAACCCCGTCAAGATAAGATGATAGAATTTTTGCTGTGTCTGCGATAGACTCACCCCGGCCTAACTGCATATCCGAAGGGTTCATATACAGGCAGTTCGCGCCAAGATCGTTTATCCCAACTTCAAAAGATACCCTAGTCCTTGTGGACAGCTTTTCAAAAACCATTCCGATTGATTTATTTTTCAACGATCTATGGCTTTTACCCGCTTTCTTATCCTTTTTAAGCTGGGCCGCTCTTTTAAAAAGTTTCTTGAAGTCACTTTTTGATAGGTCAAAAATACTAAGAAGATGTCTAGGCACCACTCACCTCTTTTAACGCCTTATGTATTGTTTTAACGGCCAGATCTATCTCTTTTTGTTTTACATTCAGAGGAGGCAGTATCCTCATCACTTTTTTATTCGTTAGAATTGTAAGAAGTCCATTTTCTATGCAGTTGTTAACCACTTTCTTTGCAGTGTCTGGGTTTTTAAACTCTATGCCTAATATTAAACCTTTACCCCTTACTTCTTTTATCTCTTTTTTGTAAGTTTCGCTGAGCTCTTTTAGTTTCTCCAAGAAATATTGGCCTTGGTCAGTTGCACCGTCTAATAAACCTTCCTCACTTATGGTATTAAACACTGCAAGCCCGGTGCTCATTGCAAGCGGATTTCCCCCGAGTGTAGTGCCATGCATTCCGGGTGCAAGGTGTTTAGCAACTTTGTTAGTAGTAAGAAATGCGCCACAAGGTATCCCGCCGCCAAGCGCTTTTGAAAGCGTCATGATATCAGGCTTAATCCCATATTGCTCATAGGCAAACAATTTCCCTGTTCTGCCCACACCAACTTGCACTTCATCAAGAATCAAGAGTACTTTATGCTTTGTGCAAAGAGATCGTACTTTCTTTAAATACCCATCGGGCGGCAGAATAACACCGTTTTCCCCTTGAATAGGCTCTAGCATTACAGCGCAAACTTTATCGTCCTGAAGCGCTTTTTCTAAAGACTCTACTTTGCCGTAGGGTATAGATTTAAATCCTGGAACAAGTGGCTTAAAACCTTCTTGATAGGTTTTGCTTGTTGCACTAAGTGAGCCCATCGACCTTCCGTGAAAGGCGTCTTTGGCATGGATAATTTTATATTTGCCGCCCATAGCGCCACCCCATTTACGGGCGAGTTTAATAGCCCCCTCGTTAGCCTCAGTTCCGCTGTTGCAGAAGAAAACCTTATCTGCAAAAGAGTTTTCTACTAATAGCTTTGCGAACTCTCCTTGCTTCTCAATATGAAAAAGGTTACACGGTTGAACTAGCTGTTTTGATTGTTCTCTTATTGCTTTAGTAAGATTAGGATGACAGTGGCCTAGGTTGTTAACTGCTATGCCAGTTACAAAATCAAGGTATTTCTTGCCGTCCGCATCCCAAACCCAAGAGCCTTTCCCTTTTACCATAGCAATAGGGTAGCGCCCATAGGTATTCATGACATATTCTTTTGTATTGGAAATAATTTGCTTGGTGCTCAAAGAACTATCTCCGTTCCGATTCCGGAATCTGTGAATATCTCAAGTATCAGAGAATGGTCAATAGTGCCGTCAATTATATGCACTTTCTGTACCCCTTCATGAAGAGCTTCGATAGCGCACATAACCTTTGGTATCATTCCGCTTGAGATTGTCTCTTTTTTAATCAGCTTTTTAGCCTGGGATTCATTTAATGTAGATATTAATTTTTTCTTTTCATCAAGTATTCCAGTCACATTTGTAAGAAGTATAAGCTTAACAGCGTTAAGAGCGCCTGCTATACGGCCGGCCACATGATCAGCGTTAATATTAAAAGTTCTTCCCTCATCATCAAATCCGATTGGGGCGATAACTGGAATAAAGCCTGAGTTCTCGAGCACTTTAATAAGATCCGGGTTTACGCTGTCTACTTCTCCGACCATTCCCAAGTCTGCACCTTTTGGGATTTTAACGCCGTTTTCCTTGCCGAATTTCTTAAGGTCTAGCTTTTTAGCAAGGATCATCTTTCCTTCTTTCCCTGATGTTCCAACAGCCTTACCGCCCATAGAGTGTATGGCTTCAATGATTTTCTGGTTTATTTTTCCTACAAGAACCATCTCGGCAACTTCCATTGTTTGCTGATCGGTTACCCTTAGGCCCGCAATAAAATCAGTCTCAATGCCAAGTTTTTTAAGGTGATTTCCGATCTGAGGCCCGCCCCCGTGCACAACAACAGGGTGCATGCCTACGTATTTCATGAGCACTATGTCTCTGGCAAAGTTAGATAGATCCTCGTCTCCTACGCTACCGCCATACTTAACCACAATAGTCTGGCCGTAGAATTCCTTTATGTAGGGAAGGGCCTCTACCAGAGTCTTTGCTTTATTTGTGAATTCTTTTTTCATAACTTAATCCTTTAATGAAGCTCACTATTATAAAATATATATACCACTCTGCCAATAACTATTTTAGAATCATGATTTATCGCCAAGCACAATTTATCCTGTTATATTTTCGTTTAAGGAGACGAGCCGAATGAGTACAGATTATAAAGAGAGCAAAGTAGACATAAGCGAGAAGGGCCGGGAAAAAGACGGTACCGTAATATCCTCTGATAGAAGGCTGTTTATGCAATTTATGGC
>JBCCIH010000197.1 GCA_039028315.1 Thermodesulfobacteriota bacterium
TCGTTAACAAGCGCAGGCACACACTCATGTGACGCATAGGTGTCAAAGAGCGAGATATACGCGCCGTATAGTAGACCTGAGAATGTCTCAATAAATCCGCTTATCTGAAACTGCGGATCATACACTAGAATCCTGTCATTTTTGTCTATGTTTCCTAGCGCAATCGAAGTTGACCTGAGCGCTCCATGTATTGATGAATAGGTGTGAACAACTCCCTTTGGCTGATCTGCTGCAGAAGTATAGAAAATCACCGCAGGGTCAGAAGGATCGACCGCAATCGGCTGATATTGGCCAGCTGGTCCCAAAAGGGTGTAGAAATTATTAAAGCCCTCCCTTGGAACAACTCCGTTATGAAATGCTGTTTTTACCTGGGTTTTTGTGAAGTCCACATCCTCTGCAACTGCAATCTTATCTAGCTCAACGATTAAAGCCTTTGCCTCTGATTGAATCAGAACCCGCTCAAGCTCCTTAGCTGAGTATTTTCTGCTAAGCGGCATTGCTATTGCCCCTGTTTTTAAGCAGGCAAGATACACTGCCATAAGCTCAAAGCCGTTTGGAAGCATAAATGCTACAGGGTGTCCCTTAAGCTCCATCGCTGTAAACCAGGTGGAGATGTGGCGGGACATAAGCTCAAGATCGCCGTAGGTGTATTTCTCACCCTTATACATTAGCGCCATAGCATCAAGGTTCTCGCCAAGCGTAAAATCCCTTAGTTTTTCTATTGGATGCATTTCACTCATAAGGGTTTTAATAGTAACAGGTATTTCAATTTATTACAGCATTATGGAAGGATAATATCGCATGTGAAATCAAAAGGGGATGCTCCGTTTACATCAGCAGCGCCTACAAAAGCGTTTCCTGGGAGTATTTCAAGTGTAGATAGAATTACATTTCCCACAATCGCTCCGTTCTCATCTCGTAGGTCACAGTCCAAATTAACACAGCGGTCAATCCGGCTGCAGTCCATCTGAGTGTCGATTACCGCAAAAAACTCAGGCGGCGGAGGATCTCCTCCAAACTGAGGAGTGAAGGTGCATTCAAAAGAGTTGCACACAGATTTTATTGCGTCATTAGGGCAGCCGGCAAAAGCTAGCATAAAATTGTTCTCGCTAACTATCTCCGTGCACTGATTTCCATCCCCTCCGCCCCCGCAGGAGATAAGACCGAATAAAACAACGAACGATGCAATTAAAACTGTGCTCTTTAATTTCATATTCTAATATTCTCTGGTTTTTTAGGTGATTTCTACAACTTTTTAAGAGTATTTAGGAATCCTCTTCTTCATCTTCGCCGATCCACTTGATCGCCTGGTCAAGCTCGTGGTTATGAAATACCTTTACGTGGCCCGGAACGGACATGGTCTCTATAGCAAACCCGAAGATCTTCCCTGCCTGCTGGATCCAATTTACATCTGTCACAATTGCGATCCGCTCCCAATCTGTTATATGCGCAAGCCCAACCTTAGAGTCCTCCCACATAGCCCCAGCTTCAAACTTATTAAACTCATTTCCAAGGTGATATAAAAGTCTTATCTTGTCCTGGTGCTTTAGTTTTTCTTCCACTGCCGGGATGAGAACATTCTCATAATCTTCGGTAGTTACGTCGCCCTTTGCGGTGAATCCCAGCGCATTCTCCGAAAGTCCCTCTATTGGTTCTAACATGGCCCATCTCCATTAATTTTTATTTATTATAATACATTAAAATTAGTACAGATAAGATCGGTTTCAATATAGTTAAATTTATATGGGAAGCCTGCGCGGCAAGCTCCCCATCTTGTTAGTGATACGTTATGGTCTTTGAACTGATACTGCAAGTGCTTCTGTATAGCGAGCGTGGATGTTATCGCCTACTTTAATATTCTCTAGGTTTCCCATAGCCGGGTCAACTTTCACTGTAACCACATTGCCGTCTGGGCCTTTTAGTTTTACTTTCATGTTCTCTTTGTCGATTTCAACAACTGTTGCGATTACTTCAATTACGTCAACCGCAATCATGCCGGGCTTATCCCCTTCGGCGGCTGTGTGCATAATCTGAGTCTCTGATTCCCCTGGCTTATCTGCCGGAGAGCCTAGAAATAGAGCAACTGACTCAAAGAACTCAATCACTACCTGATCCCCAAGCTCGATCTGATCAAAGTTCTTTACTTCTGGTCCAGCTTCTACTACCTGCACGTTTCCTGCGTCATCGCCAAGAATGATGAGTCTCTCGTTTAGGTTAAGTGCCTGAACGGTTGCGGTCATTACTACAGCATCAACAAGCTTGATGCCTTTTGGGCCTTTTTGCATCTCCACCATTTCTTCAACTTCGGCAAATGCTTGTGCGGAGAATGATATAACTAATAACGCTGCTACTAAAATAGAAAATACTGTTTTCATAGATACTCCCTCCTTAATGTTTTTCCTACCTTTTTTATTTTAAGCCGGCGGTGATACTATCTTATATACAACAGAGTTTCCGCTGTAAAACGGCTGATAATAAGCCCCTCCGAATAGAAAATAAGTTTGCCCGCCAACATCACTTTTCTGAGCGCCGTCCGGAATGTCGGTAACAATTGCGCCTATTGGTGGCTGCACCACTTTATATCCATTTGATACCTGCTGATAGTATGCGCCCCCGCAGTCCATGTACTGCCCGCTATTTGCGTTAATTGGTGTGCAGGATGGCGGCAGTTCAGCTACGATTGCGCCTTCTGGAGGAGGAACTACTACGTATTCGTTATTCTCAGGTGCATAGTACACACCGTCTGAGTAATAAAATGTGTCGCCCTCAATGATTACCGGCGCAGAGTTATCTGGAATACTGGCAATTGCAGCTCCAATTACTATGCCGCTCGCAAAAGCCCATCCGCCGTAGTACCCGCCCCATGAGTTCCAGTATCCACCGTAGTATTTGTGGTTATAGTTGTTTTTCACGTTTATATTGATGTTGTTGTTATTGTTGTTAAAGTTACCGCTGCCTCCGGGTCTGTTATTTCCGGGACGGTTCCCATCGCCAGGTCTATTATTCCCCGGTCTGTTATTTCCAGGACGATTTCCCTGTCCGGGCCTATTATTGCCAGGGTTATTTGGCCTTGTTGCAACATTTCCGCCCGGTCTTTGAGCGGGTCTTGTCTGACCGATGTTAGATTTTGGCCTTTGGCCCATTCTGTTGTGACTTCCGCCTGAGCGCCCTGAATATCTAACACTTCCTCTACCGCCGTTGCCAAAGCCGCCGCCCCCGCCGCCTCTGTGCATTGAGTGGTGGCCTCCTCCGCCTCTTCCCCCGCCTCTGCCTCTTGAGAATGCATAATGAGTTGCAAGAATCATAAGGACTAGAAAGAAAAAAGCGGTCAGCAATATTTTAAAGTTAATATCTCTTGAGCTTATAGTCATTTCTTTTCTCCCTCTTGTTTCTTAAAGTTGATAAAGTCTATTTTTACAGCATCTTTCGGCAGATCGGGCTTAAATGTAGATGCCTGCAACTTCGGATCTAGATTCCAGTTAGAGAAAATTGCCTGATACTGAGGGCTGCTCTCAATCTGCTTGTATTCAATAACTAACTTATAGGGAAGGGCCGGATCGTCGTTTGAGATCCATACCTGCCAGTCCACATATTCTCCTACAAAAGCAAGATGCGTACATTCTGTACCCCTAACATTGCTGTCCCCCACAATAAACCCGCCGATCGTGGTTTCCATTACTGACTCATATGGATTTGCGCTTATCACATCTGCAAGAGGAAGTGCAAAGTTGTAGTTGTCCATTAGAAAATCCATTGTTGCGTCTATGTTGTCAGGTGTCTTAAGAACGCCGTAGAAGTTTTTGTCCGGAATGAACATTGTCAGAGTAGTGCCGCTGTACCAAACCTCTCTTGTGTTAAAGTCCCCAGTGTACTTTGCATATACATTATCAGGTCTTTTAACTGCGGCAGTCATGCTGCCGCTTACCTGGATCGTCTGTCCAGTATCGAGCGATCTGTCGTTTGTGACTTCGGTGTTGAATGTAAATTCTTGTGCCCCCGCCAAAGTGTCCGACATCTCTTTTAGAATCTCAAGAGCTTCGGGGTCAAAAATTGTCTCTGATACTTCGTTGCTTTCCTCGGCCGTGTCTTCCTGAGCAAAGGCGTGCATGGAAAAAGCAGAGCCGAGAGAGAATATTGCTATTATGAGAGCTGTTCTAAGTGCTGCCATATCTACCTCCATCTAATTGGTTCTATTTATTGTAAATGAAATCTATACAAAATACA
>JBCCIH010000198.1 GCA_039028315.1 Thermodesulfobacteriota bacterium
CCTCCGATTGAAGTTCCATGGCCGCAAATAAACTTAGTGGCAGAGTTTACAACTATATTTGCGCCATGTTCAATTGGTCTGCAAAGATAAGGAGTTGCAAAAGTGTTATCAATAATGAGAGGAATCCCTGCGTCCTCACCAATTTTTGCAACCGCTTCTATATCAAGTACATTCCCGCGCGGGTTACTTACAGTCTCTCCGTATAGTGCTCTTGTTTTATCAGTAATAGCTTTTCTAAAGTTCTCCGGATCATCAGGATCTACAAAAGTGACATCAATGCCCATTTCTCTAAGGTTCACATCAAACTGGGTATACGTTCCTCCGTATAATGTGCTTGAGGACACAAGATGATCGCCAGCATGAAGAATTGTAAGAATAGATGTCATTTGAGCAGCCTGCCCCGAGCTAAGCGCAAGAGCGGCGCTGCCTCCCTCAAGAGCTGCCATTCTTTCCTCAAATACTCCGTTGGTTGGATTCATGATCCTGGTATAAATATTTCCAAAAGTCTCCAGGTTAAAAAGCGCTGCCGCGTGGTCAGCATTATCAAATACATAAGCTGTAGTCTGATAAATCGGCACACCTCTAGACCCAGTAGTAGGATCAGGGTTTTGACCTGCATGAACACATTTAGTATCAAATCCAAATTCTCTTTCTGACATAGTATCCCTCCTTTAAGAAGTGGTTATTTTTTTGAAGATATCAGTCTTCTATTTACCCCAAGATAATTTATTCCCCCGAATATCCTTCCATATTCTATCTTAACACACCTATCCATTACAACCTCAAGACCCGCGTCCCTCGCTTTTTGGGCTGCTTCTTCATGTACTACCGTGAGCTGCATCCATACTACTTTTGCGCCGATTTTTATTGCATCATCTACGATTGGTGGGACGTCCTTGGATCGCCTAAAAATATCTACTATATCAACAGGCTCTGGAATATCAAGAAGGGACTTATAGGATTTTTCCCCTAAAATTTGGTCATACCCAGGATTGACCGGGATAATTTTATAGCCGTGATCCTTCATATATTTTGCGGCAAAATGGCTCGGCCTATTCCACTTTGGGGACAGCCCAACAACTGCAATTACTTTGTTTTCGGTAAGTATGCGTTTTATATCGTCTGTTGTGGGATTCATTTTACTTAATACAATTTACACTAGTTTTAGGATTGTGCAGTAATTGCGCCTGCAAGTCTTGGATACAAATAAAAGCATGACTTATACTAGTGTATGAGATTTAGCCTTAGGCGCTAGTTTTTAATCTCATCCATATATTTAAAATAAGCGATAATATCGTCTAGATTCTGCTCAGAGAGATCGGGATGGTCCGGCATATGGGTGTGGCGGTATAAAGAAGGATTTCGAATAAACTCTTTAATCATATAGGTGTTTCTGTAAGTGGTAATGCTCTGAGGGGCATTCATGTCAGGGCCGATCTTACCGCCCTCCCCGTTCATTGCGTGACACCTGATGCACCTTGCTTTGAAAATCTCATAACCTTTGTAGACTTCAGATCCTTCCAATGCCCCTATGGGAGTAACGCCGGCATATTCGTTATTAAAATCAATAAGGTTTATTGTTTCAAGCTCCCATGGCCAGGGGTATCCATTAGCTGTAGTTTGATTCTCTCCTGTCCACACAAGATAAAACGGGCCGGGATTTACTTCTCTAATGCTAATAGGTTCCCAGTACGGATATTCTAAATCCTCAAACACTATATAGCCCCCGGACTCTTGGAGCTTAGTTGTTGAAGAAACGGCTGTGTAGCCGTCAAGCGCTTCAAAGGCTACATCTGTATAACTCTCGCTACTCCAATTTTCTCCATAAGCTAGATTGAGGACATCGGAAAGTAAAAATGCATTATAGTGTTTTTCTTTCTCATACATAGGGTCTGTGAATGTTATGTCATGAATTTCAAGATCTTCCTTGAGGTCTTTTAGGCTGATTGCTTCCTCTAGCTCGCCTGAAACAAGGAACGTGAGTGAAGGTCCGGGCTCTGGGTGTGAAGATTTATTAAGCGAGATATTAATTATCAGCATCAAAACCATAATAATCCCGATCGCCATTAAAAGAGTTATAGCCCCTAAACGAGGATTTTTAATTACTTGAGAATATTTTTTAGTCATTGAAATAACCTATTACTGGGTTCTTATTATTACTTAGCCACTAACTATTATATCTGCATTTTCATTGCAATTCTGTATTAAATAATGTTGATTAAACCCTAAAAACATCCATACTACTTCTCCTATGAAGCTAAGAGATAAAGTCGCACTTATCACCGGCGGAGGAACTGGAGTTGGGAAAGCCACAGCATTTTTATTCGCAAAAGAGGGAGCCAAGGTTGTCATAACGGGAAGAAGGGAAGAGGTTTTAACTGAGGCTGTGAGTGAGGCTTCTGAGAGCAATCTGGATTTAGACTATCTTGTCAGCGACGTAGCTATAGAAGAGCAGTGCAAAGAAAGTGTAGATTTCATGATAAAGAAGTTTGGCCAATTGGACATACTTTTTAATAATGCCGGAGTTCTATACAAAGAAATTACTCATGAGACCACTACCGAGCAGTGGTGCAATACATTTGATGTAAATGTAAGGGGCATGTACTTCATGTGTAAATACGCTTTGCCGCACATGCTTGAGCGGGGATATGGAGTAATAGTTAACAATTCCTCAATACTTGGTCTTAAAGCCTCACCGGGCTTTGCAGCGTACAACTCATCAAAAGGCGCTGTAAACCAGCTCACCAGAAGTATGGCGCTTGAGTACGCGGATAAAGGCATAAGAGTAAACGCCATATGCCTTGGGACGGTGTACACGCCGCTTGTTGAGGATATGTTTGAGCAGTGGGGAGATAAAGAGGCTGCCAGACAGCGGTATATATCTGTGCATCCGATCGGACGGCTTGCCCAGCCTGAGGAGATAGCCCCTGCGGTTCTATTTTTATGCGATGACAATGTTAGTTTTATGACTGGGACAATGCTTTCAGTTGACGGCGGTCTAAGCGCTAAGTGAAATTCTAAAACAAACATACTAATACTATAGTATTAGCACTTACACTATTTTAATACTATTTACAGCAGCCAAATTAAACCTTGCTAGATAACACCAAAATAGTCTAATATCTATTTAGAGGAGATATGGCTAGTGCTGTAGCGCATCCATATTACTTTCCTCATAATTGTTTTGGTAAATTGACTAAATCTTGCCTTTTGCTTCTCTTAAGCCCTCCTGTGTCTGTTATGCAGCATGGGAGGGCGTTTTTATTTATAGGTGTTATTTCATTGCCTGCTTCTTATATTTTAGGGGCATTTTCTCAATCGCATATCTAAGTGCTGTTCTTGGCATCTCTGATTTATTAGCCATAATAAATTCAAAAACTTGGTCTGGATATTGTTTACTGGCCTCCTTTAGCATCCAGCCATAACCCTTTTGAACAAGATCATCTTTATCTCTTAGAAGCATGAGGGCTATTCCAAATATTTCCTCAAGATGCTGCCCTCGTCTAATCGAGTAGATCAAAGTAACGGCCGAGGCTCTTCTTAGCCATCTGTTTTTTGAGACCGCCCATTTCTTGAGCTTTGGAAGATACTCTGGATAGGCGTGTACGAAATAGCCAAGCGAATGAGTACATAAATCATCGCAGTCGCTCCAATCATCCACATATGTTTTAAGCCATCCCTCAAGTAGTTTAAAATCCTTTTTTCTATAGTGCTTTTTTTGTTTATACATATACTGAAAAGCTATTACTTTGTGCTCGTAAATATTAGTACTCAATAGCAGCTCGCAAAACTCGATAATCCTATCAAGGTTAAGATTCTTAATATTCTTGTAGTACTTATTACCGATTTTTCTTACTAGTGGGATTCTAACTCCAAGATAGTTCTTAACATCCATACTAAAATACTCACCAATCTTGTCTCTGTACTGAGTATCAGCATTTTGTTCCAAATCTTTTTTTATATCTGAGAGTGTCGTTTTGAGAAGGTCCATATAAATAGATATTAAGTATTTATCATAAGCTTTTCACTACTTACCCAGTCCGGCTCAAGCATGCCGTATACAATATGGTCCACGTAATGATCGTAGAGCCA
>JBCCIH010000199.1 GCA_039028315.1 Thermodesulfobacteriota bacterium
ACCAGTGCCGAAATTTATAACCTCTGTTGGACGCTTAGTATTAAGATCTTCCTCAATTAGAGTGGCGAATGTTTCTTCATTCTCTACACCCCATCCAAAAGTGAGCGAGTCACCTAGAAATATTATCCTATATTCATCTCCTCTCTCAACTGGGTATTCCTTGTCTCTAAGTCCGTCTGAATTAATATCAACCATCACATCCATAAGCTCCATGGATTTGTTTGGCCTGTGCTCATGGCCGATCAGATTATTGTCAGAATCTTTCTTAAGGCTCATGGCGTATTTGGTCATCTCTATATCGTAGGCCATGTTATAGTTCAGATAGACCCTGATTAAGACCTCTCCAATTGCAAGAAGAACAACAAAGATTATTAGTATTGCCGAGATGCGTATTAAAAGACCTTTTAGATTCATATATTAGGGATTTAGCGCCTTATTGAGTATTTAGAGCCAGTAGTTTACAAAATAATATGGGCCTTGTAAACGAATTGTTTCTATTAAACGAGCATTATTATTTGCACAACAGGTTACTTTTTAGATAATGTATCTATCACTAGGAGACTATAGATACTCTAAGTTAAGGAGATTTCACCTATGATTAAAGTAAGCGCTAAGAAAACTGTAGTTGGCTGGATCGGTACTGGGGTAATGGGCGGACCTATGTGCCTTCACCTAATGGAAAAAGGTTACAAGGCTATTGTATACAACCGAACAAAAAGAAAAGCAAAAAATCTATTAGATAAAGGTGCCCTATGGGCAAAGAGTCCTAAACAAGTTGCTGCAGAAGCTGATGTGATATTCTCGATAGTCGGTTTTCCTAAAGATGTAAGAGAAGTTTACTTCGGCAAGAACGGTGTTTTTGAAGGACTCAAAAAGGGGAGCATCGTTGTGGATATGACAACTACTGAGCCATCACTTTCTGAAGAAATTTACGAGCATGCGAAGGGACTCGGGGCTTCTTCTATTGATGCACCTGTATCAGGAGGCGATATTGGCGCTAAAGCTGGAGCACTTTCAATTATGGTAGGCGGCGATAAGAATGATGTTAAATCTGTAATGCCTCTTTTTAAGCTTATGGGAAAAAATATTGTTCATCAGGGCGGCGCTGGAAAAGGACAGCATGCAAAGATGTGCAACCAGGTTATGGTATCAGCCCTTATGATAGGAGTATGTGAGACGCTTTTATATGGATATAAATCAGGGCTTAATTTAAACACGATGCTAAAATCTGTTGCAAACGGTGCAGCTGCTAGTTGGATGCTCAGCAACATAGGCCCTAAAATGGTTGATAGAGATTTTAGGCCCGGTTTTTATGTCGAGCACTTCATAAAAGATATGGGTATTGCGCTTAAAGAGGCTGAGAAAATGAACTTAACTCTACCAGGGCTCTCACTAGTAAATCAGCTCTACATTGCTACTAAGGCTGAGGGGCACGGGAGAAAAGGAACACAGGCGCTTATTTTAGCATTGGAAAAGTTATCTAATGTAAGATAGTCCAGAGTGTAAATCAATTTAGCATTGAGTTTAAAACTACGAATGCAATAAAGGCCCCAAAGGCTAGTATGAATAGCAGGTTCAAAATAAACCATAGTATGTGGACCCATCTTTTCTTTGAGTCGCACAGATAGTGATACAGGAAGGCGGAAATAAATCCCGAAATAGCAGTTGGTATTAAAGAGGCCAGCCATACAATCCAAAATGATTTCTCATTTTGTACAAAATAATTAGTGTTTGCATAGATTCCTATAACAAGTGAAGCAAACGAGGCAATTACTGTTATTAGAAGACCATATAAAATGGTTCGTTTTATTTTTGACATAGCATTTTGTTATATAATAATTTTGGCTAAGCTCTAGTATAACGTGTAAGATAAATCAGCCAAGATTAAAAATACAAATTTATTAATTGATAGGGTGTGAAATGAAAAATATATTGATACTGTTGATAATGACTGCAGCTTTAAATCTAGCCTCATGTTCTGCGATATTTACTCCGGCTGAGCCCGATACGACTGATGAGCTAGAGCCCAGGGTTGAACCTGCCAGCGATGACTCAAGATATAACCGCGAAGTAGAAGAGGAAATTGAGTCCGATGTGAATCCGCTTGATACAGAGGAAATTGAACAGCAGCCATTAATTAAATAGGTTTCTAATTTGGCTTAACAATTTGAATTTCATAAAGCTTTGGCCACAGTTTGCCTGTGATAAACAGCCTGTTCTGTTCCTTGTCATATGCTATGCCGTTTAAAACATCGATGCGCGTTTTTATATCTGCTTTATTAAGGATGCCGCTTAGGTCTATCCAAGAATTAACTATTCCCGTCTTAGGATTAATGATAGCAATTTTCTCGGTGCCCCATATATTTGCATAAATTTGTCCGTCTATAAATTCTAGCTCGTTTAATCTGCCGACTTTTCCTCTTTGATCATATACTTGAAGCTCGCCAACAACTTTATAGGTCTTGGGGTTCATGAAGTATAATTTATCGCTTCCGTCACTCATGATTAGATGCGTTCCGTCATAAGTGATTCCCCATCCCTGGGTTTTATATGTAAAAGTTTTAATTGGATCAAAGGTTTCTTTATCGTAGACAAATCCCTTTTTGGCTCTCCAAGTGAGCTGAATAATATGATTATCTACAATTGCTATGCCTTCTCCAAAATATCTGTCTGAAATCTTGTGTGAGCGCAGTATCTCTCCTGTTTCAATGTCAACTACTTGTATGCCGGACTTTCCATTTAATCCTGTGCTTTCGTATAAGACTCCGTTGTCAATGACCAGGCCTTGGGTAAAAGAGTCGGTATTGTGGGGATAGGTATTAACGACTTTATATCCATAAACCGGGGCAGCACCGCTCTCTTGCGCGTAAGTATCTTTGCCGCAAAACACTAAAACACAAATTGCTAATGTCAGCAGCAACAACCTAATTTTCATGGTTCATATAATAGCCGAAGTCTGTCAAAATTTCCTTATTTAGTGTAAATTACCTAATATACTTGGAAATATATTCATATTAAGAGGATAGAGAATTGGAGCGTAAACAGGTTTTTGCCTGGTTCTTCATAGCAATATTTCTTTTGCTTATATATATCTTTTATCAGATATTAAGCCCCTTTTTACTAGCACTATTTTGGGGCGCGATTCTGACGCTCATTCTATATCCGATCCATGTTAGACTGACCAAGCTATTTAGGGGTAGAAAAAGCATCTCTGCAATAGTCATGACAATACTTTCAACCTTCCTCGTCATTTTGCCCCTTGTTTTTATCTCAGCCACGGTAGCGGTGGACATGTTCGATATCTATCAGAGCGTAAGTGATAACGTAGAAATGTCTGAGCTCAAAGAAGGCTTAGAGAAGCTAAAAGGACTTATTCCGTTATCTATATTGCAGGATTTGGAAAAAAAGCTTGAAATTGGCGAGATAAATGTCCATCAAATGGCGATAAAGGGTCTAGGCTCAGTAAGCACATATATTGTAAATGAAGTTCAAGCTGCTGCATCAAACCTAACGGGACTGTTAGTGAATTTTGGATTGATGATATTTGCACTATTCTTCTTCTTTCGTGATGGTGAAGGGATGCTTGATAAACTAAAGTATTTAATCCCTATGAAAGCTGAGCAAAAAGACGAAATTTTCAAAAAGTTCTACGATACCTTAAATGCGGTAATTGTAGGAGTCATGGTAACTGCAGCAGTGCAAGGTTTGCTTCAAGGGCTTATATTCTGGGCCTTAGGCATATCCTACTCTGTTTTGGGAGGTGTTCTTACATTTGTGTTTGCGCTCATTCCAATAGGCGGCGCTGTCATAGTGTGGCTCCCAGTTGGTCTTTATCTAGTTTTCACGGGTAGTCTCTACACTGGAATAGCTGTGCTTGTCCTGGGCGGTCTTGTTGTGAGCTCAGTAGATAATTTCCTAAAACCTATGATAATTGGCGGTAAGGTAAAACTTTCTACACTATTTTTGATTCTTACAATTTTTGGAAGTTTATCTGTCTTTGGATTTACCGGAATAATCATAGGGCCTGTACTTCTAGCTATATTCATGAGTTTTATTGAGATATATAA
>JBCCIH010000200.1 GCA_039028315.1 Thermodesulfobacteriota bacterium
ATATCTGTATTAATATGCATACCACAGACAACTAAATGGCTAAATGATCGATTTGAACATATATCTTATATATAGTCATTAAGATATATAATATTAGAGCCGATTCGCATGTAATTTTTAATAATTGTAGGCCTTTTGATATAGTATGCATAGTTAGATCCATTTGACCTGACGTGCAGTTTGTGTTATGTTTTGACAGTCTGGTACCTAAAGTTGGGATGGGAGATCACATAAAAAATCATGTTCAAAGTAGGTAAAAAAGCGGTATACCCTGCGCACGGGGTTGTTCAAGTTCAGGCTGTCGAATCAAAAGAAATCTGTGGTACTAAAAAGGATTTTTATATACTTCAGGTCATAGATAGCGATGTAACTGTGATGGTGCCAACAGACAACGCTGAGAGTGTCGGTTTAAGACCTGTAATATCCAAAACACAAATAACCCGAATATATAAAATACTTAAGAACAAGAGCAAAGATGGTGAGCACCAAAACGGCCATCAGAGCTGGAATAAGCGCTACCGCGAATATTCAGACAAACTTAAGAGCGGAGACATTTTTGAAGTCGCAAACGTTCTAAAAGACATCAATCTTCTCCAAAATGATAAAGATCTTTCTTTTGGAGAGAAAAGAATAATGGATTCAGCTCTTTCTCTGCTTGTAAAAGAAATATCTATTGCTAAAAACTTAAAAGAAGAAGCAGTAACAAAAGAAATAGACAAGATATTAACAACCGCAGTTTGATCTTCTATAATAGTAAACCTAAATATGTCAGAAAGCCTTTTAGACATAGAAACAGCCCTAAGACTAAAACGATTTAACTTTCGTACATCATCTAAAGTAAGCGGATACAAATCCGGAATTCATAAGAGCACTTATACTGGTATAAGCCCTGATTTCTCAGAGCACAAACAATACAATAGAGGTGATGAGCTTAAACAAATAGATTGGCGCCTATATGGTAGACATGACCGCCTTTATGTAAAGAAGTATGAGGATGAGGTAAATATGCGCTGGTGTATATTGATAGACAAAAGCGCATCAATGGATTACGGCCATGGCAGTGATAACAAATTTGGGTACGCAAAAAAACTTGCCGCAACTCTATCATACCTTCTTCTAAAACAAGGCGATGCAGTTGGGCTAATTGCATTCTCTGAAACAGGCGTAGAGCAAATACCACCAAAGTCAGGAAGCCATTTTATAACTCCTATACTAGACAAATTATCGAATCTTACATCATCTGGGAAAACGGTCCTTGAAGACCCGGTGCTAGATGCCCTTGAAACATATCGATCAGACGCCTCATTTGTTATTATCTCAGATTTTCTGATCGAGACAGAACTGATTGAAAAATCCATCACACTATGTAGAAATTCTAGTAAAGAGTTATCACTCTTCCATGTCCTTCATCCAGATGAAACAGATTTTGATTTCAAAGGATCAATAGAATTTGAGGATTTAGAGACTAGTACAAAAGTGATTGTAGATGCAGATTCACTAAGACATACTTATATTAAAAGAATAGGGGAATTTATTGCAAAGTTAAAAGATATCTGCCATGAAAATGAGTCTAGATATGTACTTTCACCTACCAACCAAAGTATTGAAAGATCCCTTATTCAAATTGCAGATAAATAGAGAGAAATATATTGAATTTATCGTTCTTGAGCCCACTTTTTTTTATCGGTCTTGCAGCAATTGCGCTGCCGATAATTGCTCATTTAATTTCAAGAAAAAGCGGCATTAAACAAACCTTTCCTGCACTTACATTTCTACTATCATCACAAGGAGATCTGGCTACTAGATCTAGAATTAAAGATCTTATACTACTTTTGCTAAGAGCCTTAATCTTAGTATTCATAGTTCTGATTTTTGCAAAACCGGCTGTTTTCTCATTTTCAAAGAGTACAGACTCAAGCCCTAGATCAGTCGCTATTGTAGTAGACAACTCATTTAGCATGGGCTATGAAGACTACTATGAGAAAGCACTGGGTCAGGCAAGTAAATTAATAGATATATTGCCTGACGGAAGTTTTGGACTAGTTGCCCCATTGGTAGCCTCTGGAGATGATCAGTACACAAGTACCCAGGATAAAAACTCACTCAAACAAGATGTTAAGGATATAGAATTATCTTACAGCTTTGCAAATAATGAAGATAGACTCCAAGATATTTATTCAAAGTTACAGCTATCCCCTAATGAAAAGAAAGTTGTAGTATTAATAACCGATCTGCAAAAAAACGGCTGGGAAAGCCAGAATTTTGAACCCTCCTGGCTAGAACTGGTCGATGTTTCTGATAAAAAGGCGTCTTCAAATCACGCTGTCACCGACATAGACCTAAACTTAGGAGACAATTTCACGGACATATTAACTGATGTATCCAATTTTTCGGACAGCCCGGTAACAGACCTACTAGTAACTGTAAATTTCAATAAGAAAGATATAACAGAAAAAATAGATATAGATCCTAACTATTTCACCACAGTGGATGTCAGCTTTGATTATAATGATCAAGACAGTTCAGGTTCAGTCGAAACTCAGAACGATAAACTAAAGATTGATGATACTAGATATTTTATTTCAGACGGGAGCAATTCTGATTCTAAAATCTTAATAGTAGATGGAGATCCCAGAGAGGATTCAAGACTTAGCGAGACTTACTTTCTAGCCCGGGCACTTGAAACTATTTCAGAAAAAGCTGACGCTCAAATTACTATTTTAGACAACGAAAGATTTCTAAATGAGGATTTATCTAACTATGACATTATATATTTAGCAAATGTGGGAGATATAACTCCTACATTAGCGAAAGAGCTTGAGGGTTTTGCAAACTCAGGCGGAAGCATTGTAGTATTTTTAGGCAATGCTGTAAGAGCAAGTTCATACAACACTCTGTTTAAAAACATATTACCGGCTCGAATAAATAGCGAATTTGAGAATGAAATTTCACTAACTACTCAAGATAGCAGTTTATTTTCTACACAAATAGCTGACAAAATCAAACAGATAACTGTCGAGAGAATGTTCGATACAACAGTGGACCAAGAAGCTAATATTATCCTTAGCACAGATCAAGGTAAACCTTTTTTAATCCAGAGCACATACGGCAGCGGGAGTGTTTTTCTATTTACATCAACTGCTGACACTAGCTGGACTAATTTCTCAATAACACCTGTTTTTCTACCCGTAATAAATAAGATTCACGACCTCCCTAACATTGAGAGAAATAAGGCTAGACATTTTTTTATTGGTGATAGCGTAAAGATAGACTCCGCTCAAAACGGTGGAAACATAGAGATCTTAGATCCAAACGGCAAACGTCACCAGATTAAAGCTGAAAATGATCTTTATGAAAAAACGTATGTACCAGGAATATATACGGTTATTAGTGGAGACCAAGACAACTACCAATTTGCGGTTAATATAAGCCCGGCTGAATCTAATTTACAAAAAATCAGACCCAGTTTGTCTGAGGATACAGAATCTGAAACACAGGGCTTTGTTAAAGTTTTTAGAGAAATATGGCGTTATTTTCTATGGGGAGTTATAGCATTATTTGTTTCAGAATCTGTTTTTAGATCCCTATTCTCATAAGCTGCTAATCGACAAGACTTACTCCGTCTATGTTGCATGGTAAAGGCTGCCCTAACAATTTCATAATAGTTGGAAACACATCTACAGTTCTTACACATTCTTTATTTATCTTAGAGTTCATAACCAAAGGCACAAGCATATGATCTCTAAATAGTGCGCCATGAGAAGACCGGTGTTCGGGATTTTCGTGTCTAGCCCGAAGGTCATAGCCAGGATTTGCACTCAACACCAGATCACCTGTCCGAGGACTTTCTAAAACTTGTATTATCTGTACCAGTGCATCAGGGTACTCAGTTTTATAGCTATGCGAAAGGGCTTGTTCATAGCTCATTTTCTTGGGCATGCCATTATAGTTAAAAGGGTCTCCTTTTATTTTTTCATAGTTGATGTTTTGATCATCATCAATCCAAGC
>JBCCIH010000201.1 GCA_039028315.1 Thermodesulfobacteriota bacterium
AATTTTCCCTTTTGATATTCTGCCAAGGATCATAGAGCCTGGGGATTGGGAATTAATTGAGAGTGGACTTAAACAGCGAATTTATGCACTTAACCTTTTTATAGATGATGTTTACCACGATCAGAAAATACTAAAAGACGGTGTAATTCCCAAAGAAATTCTTTATTCCAGTAAATGTATACAACCACAATGTGAAGGACTAAATCCCCCTAAGGGTATTTGGTGTCACATAACTGGGTCTGATCTAGTAAGGGATCGTGATGGTAGTTTTTATGTTCTCGAAGACAATCTCAGATGCCCGTCCGGAGTCTCTTATGTTTTAGAAAACCGGCAAGTTTTAAAAAGAACTTTTCCACTTGTATTTGAAGCGTCAAGAATTCGTCCCGTTGATGATTATCCAAATAGACTATCCCGAATGCTGCAGTTTTTAGCTCCTGAAAGTGTTGAGTCTCCTAAGGTGGCACTACTTACGCCCGGTATATACAATTCAGCATATTTTGAACACTCTTTCTTAGCCCAGCAGACCGGTATTGAACTTGTAGAGGGCAATGACTTGGTTGTACAAGATGGGTTTGTATATATGAGGACAACAAAAGGTTTTGAAAAAGTAGATGTTATTTATCGAAGAATTGATGACGATTTTCTTGATCCTTTATCTTTTAATCCAGATTCTCTGCTTGGAGTGCCGGGTATTATGAATGCATATAAATCAGGAAAGCTTGCTCTTGCCAATGCCCCTGGTACTGGAGTGGCAGATGACAAAGTGGTCTATGCATATGTTCCTAAAATCATAAAGTATTACTTAGATGAAGATCCAATACTTCCCAATGTTCCGACGTATGTATGCTGGGATGATAAAGAGCGGGAATATGTATTAAACAACTTGGACAAATTAGTGGTCAAGCCTGCTAACGAGTCAGGTGGTTATGGGATGCTAATGGGTACTCAGGCTACTCCAAAACAAAG
The DNA here is from genome assembly GCA_039028315.1 of Thermodesulfobacteriota bacterium. Classification (NCBI taxonomy): domain Bacteria; kingdom Pseudomonadati; phylum Thermodesulfobacteriota; species Thermodesulfobacteriota bacterium. The sequence goes on from JBCCIH010000201.1 coordinate 967, forward strand.
AATAGAGTTTGCAGAAAAAATAAAAGAAAACCCCAGAAATTATATTGCACAGCCTACACTCTCACTCTCTAGAGTGCCAATTATAGTAGATGATGATCACTATGAGGGGCGGCATGTCGACCTTCGTCCTTATGTTCTTTATGGAGAGGACATATACGTTATGCCGGGAGGGCTTACAAGGGTTGCGCTCAAAAAAGGCTCTCTTGTTGTTAATTCTTCTCAAGGCGGTGGCAGCAAAGATACTTGGGTTTTAAGTAGTCTGCCAAAAAGTTAGTTGGTTTGATGGTGAAAAACTATGCTTAGTAGAGTAGCTAGCTCAATATACTGGATGGCCCGATACATGGAAAGGGCCGAGAATATTGCCCGATTCGTAGATGTGAATCTTCATCTAATGTTAGATGGTCCCGTAGAAACTGAAGAGCAGTGGGAACCGCTTGTAATAGTTACCGGAGATCACAAACAGTTTAAGGAAAGATACGGGGTTGCAAATAAAGATAATGTTATAAATTTTCTTACATTTGATAGAGAAAATCCAAATTCTATAATTTCATCAGTTAGTTCTGCCAGAGAAAATGCGCGTTCAGTCAGAGAGGTTATTTCTTCAGAGATGTGGGCGCAGATAAATCAATTCTACTACGATTTGCTAGATGCAGAAAAAGCAGGAGTCGCGCTTGATACGCCGTATGATTTTTATAATAGGATAAAGTCATATAGTCACCTGTTTATAGGTACCACTGATACGACTATGTCGCATGGGGAGTCTTGGCATTTTGACCAAGTGGGGAGGTTGCTTGAGAGGGCCGACAAAACTTCAAGGATACTTGATGTTAAATATTTTTTCCTTCTACCAAGGGTAGAAGATGTTGGAACTCCAATAGATAATATAGGCTGGGCTGCATTATTAAATTCCGCAAGCGCCTTTGAAATGTATAGGAAGAAGTTTAGAAGAATTACGCCTAATGATGTTGCGATGTTTCTAATATTGGATCTTAAATTTCCAAGATCAATCAGATATTGCCTTCTAAAAGCCCAGATTTCGCTTCATGAAATCACAGGAACGGTTATCGGAACATTCACCAACAAAGCAGAAAGACGTCTTGGGCGTCTTCGCTCTGAGCTTGACTACGCAAATATAGATGAAATAATTTCTGTTGGACTGCATGAGTTCTTAGACAGTTTCCAGACCAAGTTAAACGGAGTAGGGGACGCAATATTTGATACATTTTTCTCTCTACGTCCTACGGAAAAGGAAATGCAATCTAGAGAGGCTTCACAGTGACATTTTGTGTTGGAATGAAAGTTAGAAAAGGACTTGTAGGTATTGCTGATACTCTTGTGACTACAGGCACCGAATCAATAACTGCTAGAAAAGTTACGATACACCAATATGGAAACCATTCTCTTTTTCTGATGACCTCAGGTCTTAGATCGGTAAGAGATAAAGCCCTTACATATTTCGATGAAGTACTAGAACAGAGTGATCAGGATTTTGATAAGCTCTACAAAGCGGTCAACGCTTTTGCAGCTCAAGTTCGAAGAGTGGCAGAAGAGGATAAGAAAGCACTTGAGGAAAGCGGGCTTCCTTTTAATCTATATTCGATAATTGGCGGTCAGTTGGAAAATGATAAAGAGCATAAACTCTATATGCTCTACCCACAGGGCAATTGGGTAGAAGTGAGTCAAGGTACTCCATACTATCTTATTGGTGAGTCAAGCTATGGTAAACCGATAATGGATAGAGCACTTTCCTACGATCTAAACCTTGAAATGGCTCTTAAGATTGGCTACCTGGCATTTGATGCCACTAGAACAAGCGCGGTGGACGTTGATTTTCCAATTGACGTGGTTCTTTACCGCACTGATACATTTAATATTGTTGAGTACCGCTACAACGCAAACGAGCTAATGCAGCTTTCGGAATGGTGGCAGAAAACCATCAGAGAGGCCATCAGAGAACTTCCGCATAATTGGGTAGAGGCTGTTTTTTCTAAGCTAGATGAGGGCCCAATTCCTATTAAAAAAAATGTTATACAAGATTGAGCACATTACCCGATATGCCTATAGTAAAGAGGTCTTCTTAGAACCCCACATAGTTAGACTGCGCCCAAGGTCAGATTGTTCTCAGGTTCTTAAGAACTTCGAGATTTCAGTTAAGCCTACACCCACTGGAATATCAGAGATTATTGATGCTGGAGGAGATTCTATCTTCTTATGGTTTGAGGAGCTTACAGATTCTCTGGAGATAACTTGCACTTCGGAAGTCGAAACTAAAAGAGAAAACCCTTTTGATTATATCCTGGCCACTGATAGAGCCCACCGTTTGCCTATGGAATATAAAATTGCAAATAAGAGAATACTTGAGCCCTATAGGTTTCCTTCTTCAGATTACAGTGAAGATTTTGAAGGTTTTGTTGCAAAGATTCTATTAGAATCAGAAAATAGCTCAATGAAATTTTTATCTACTTTGACTAATTATATATTCGATAATTTTGAGCATGAAATAAGAGAAGAGGGCCCAGCGAGAGAGCCGGAGGAGACACTTTCAAGGAAAAAGGGGTCTTGCAGAGATTTTGTGGTTCTATTTGCTGAGGCTGCAAGGAGCATGGGATTTGCCTCAAGATTCGTGAGTGGCTACACCGAGGGGGATTTAGCGCTTATGCAGAATCACCTTCATGCATGGGCAGAGGTATATTTGCCGGGCGGCGGATGGAGAGGGTACGATCCTACATTAGGCCTTGCAGTATCGGATCAGCACATTGCTGTAACAACAGGTGCTAGTCCTAAACAGGCGGCTCCAGTAAGTGGTTCTTTCCGGGGAACAGGTGCTGAGGCAATTATGGGATACGAGATCTCAATTTCTAAGTAATCTTATGACATGTTGATTTCAAATCCAGACGAGTTTAGTATAGAAATACTGCTAATAAAATCTGAGGGAGAAAAAATGGCTGTAAATTTAGATTCTTTTTACAAATTCTTAA
>JBCCIH010000202.1 GCA_039028315.1 Thermodesulfobacteriota bacterium
ATCCTTATCATCATTTGCCTCATAGTAATTTATTTGATCCCCGGTTTCGTTCTCGGTATGAAGGTTCTTCTCATGGCGGCTCTTGTTATTAGTTATAAGCTCATTTGCAGCTCCAAGAATTGTTTTAGTGGAGCGGTAGTTCTGCTCAAGCTTTACTATCTTGGCATTTGGAAAATCTTTTTCAAAGTTTAGTATGTTTTTTATATCAGCCCCTCGCCAGCCGTATATAGACTGGTTGTCATCACCTACAACAAAAATATTTTTATGCTTTCTGGACAGCATCTCTACAAGCTTATACTGCACATGATTCGTGTCCTGATACTCGTCTACCAGTATATGCTGAAACTGGTTTTGATAGTTTTCAAGTACTTGGTCATTTGTTTCAAAAAGTTTCACAGCTAAATGAAGAAGATCGCCAAAGTCTAATGCCTTTGCTTTCCTGAGTTCTTCTTCATATAGAGAATAGATTCTCTGAACATTTTTGTCGTATTCTCCCATTTCAGGTGCATCAGGGCCAAACCCCTTATTCTTTGCTCCGTCAATTTGAGATCGGGCGGATTTAGGACTTATAAGTCTCTCCCCGATATTGAGTCTGCCCATGCAGTCTTTAATCAGCTTAAGCTGATCACTGTCATCATAGATAGTAAAATCCCTTGAGTATCCCTCGAGCTTATTAATATCTCTCTTTAAGATCCTAACACAGGTTGAATGGAAGGTACCAATCCAGATATTTCTGGCATCGTTCTCTACTACTTGAGATATTCTCTGCTTCATCTCATTTGCGGCTTTATTGGTAAATGTTACAGCAAGAATGTTATAGGGCCTTACGTTGTGCTCGTTTATTAAATATGCGATACGCTCAGTGATTATGCGGGTTTTGCCAGAGCCTGCGCCTGCTAAAACAAGTAGAGGCCCGCCCTTGTGAGTAACAGCTTGTAATTGAGGCTCATTTAAATTGTTTTTGGAACCGGTTGCCATAATTAATTATAAATCAAAAATTATATTTTCGGGGAAGAAAAACCTGAATTGACTTCAAAATAACTTGTCTATATCTGCGGCTGATGAACGCACTTCAAACCCCAACTAGCTAGTAATAGTTAATCATTGAACATCATTCATTTCAAGCTTCTAAATGAGATAATCGTAAGTCTGTGCGGATTGACATGTAAAGCTTGTTGAAAGATAATAATTCTTAATATATAGAATTGTATAATATGATTCAGTCCAGAGGGGGACAGGATGAAAGCTATCTTTTCACTTATCAGGACTGCTTTATTCTTTGCTTTCTACTTCTAACCGCCAATTCATTTGCTGCTACATTCACAGTAACAAATCTTGATGACTCGGGCGCAGGCTCACTTCTTCAGGCAATACTAGACGCAGATGATGAAATCACTAACCCTGGACCTGACGATATAGTTTTTATAGACGGACTTAGCGGCACTATAACAATCTTAAACGCTAATGGAGAGATAGTTATATCAACTGATATTACAATCACAGTTCCTGCTTTTGACACAGGCAGAATACCTCAAATCACAATAGATGCTGATGCAACAGCAGCTAATGACAGCAGGATATTTAATATTACTGACCTAAGCTTCGTTACAGTTAAAACCGTAGCAATTCTAATCTTAGATTAATAAATGGTCAGGCCCCATCACTTGATAGTGGAGGTGCTATAGATAATAGGGAAAATCTAACAATAGATTCATGCTTCTTTGAAAACAAGAGGGCTACAAATAGTGGCGCAATACTTCATTTTGGTCCTAGGATCTCTATTACCAATATCGCTTTTATTATGAATCATGTTATAGATAGTTTCAACGGTGCGGGCGGCGCGCTTTTACTTGATAGCACTACATTACTAATCTCTAATACCAGATTCATCGAGTGTTCTCGGACTATTACTCTATGCATTTATTCCTGCTGTTATTCTAGGAAGAAGACGCATAAGAAAGTAATAAGATCTAAACTTAGTGGAAAAATATGGCGCCGCCATCCCTCATTTATAGAGAGATGACGGCTTTCTCCTCCACATGTCAGCTTGGTTATTATTGTTGGTTGATTAACCACCTGTCCATGTGGCGCAGTATCCTTTTTGTATCACTTTCTTGCAATCAACAATATAGTTGTCTTCTAAGGTTCTTGTTTCCCAATATAGTTTGTTATATGGATTGCGGTTTTTCCCGCAGCCTTTGTCACCTGATGAACTTACTGTGAGTTTTAATGTAAGCTCTCCTGCCCCGGGCTGAAGTTTCAGCATGCATGGTATTCCATAGAGTATTTAATATCTGTTCCGCGGCCATGAGGGTTTGTTTTAAAACCAACATTCCTGGCTCCAGTTTTGTCTCCTCTGCAGATTGCCGGCAAAATCATGTCGTGATTTCCGTCTTTTGGATCGCCAATTAAATACCAGCGGTTATCCCATAAGTCATTTGCACATCTGAAGATGTTATCCATAGCGCGTTTTCTGCATGTGTTTCCATGATGCTTGTTTTTACAAGCCCCACGGCCTTCAAAACTATCCAAATTTTTGTAGATATCCCCTCCAGAGGGGTTTAGGACTTCGATATTGAATTTCCCTGCGCATCCGCGCGTGATCTCTGCGCTGGCAGTTAAAGAGCTTATTAGAATCAAAAATGTTCCTATCAGGATAAATAATAAAATTAGGGCTGCTTCTATGGCCGCGTTTCTTACTAATTTTTTATACATTTAAACGCCTCCTATCTTTTGCTAGTAAGTAGCTTTAAGAGATATAAAGGTTCAAAAGTATTTATTTCGGTCATAAATTCGGACCATCACATAATTGGAAGGTAAGGGGTAAAACTAGTCAGCTAAATTCTAAAAGACTCACCAACCCACAAAAGTGCAATATTTATTGACAAATATTTGCATTTTGGTACCCTGAGATATTGGTAGGTAGATATGTAAGTATATCTCTAAATATATACAGTAATAAACTGTTTCAATCATTCTTATATGTAGTGCGGAATTGGCTAAGGCGAATGTTTGCAATGACGTTGAGGTCTTAGCGTAGTCTGTATTGAAGTAGGCATTTATCTAACCAAAGTAGGGGGAGGCATATTATGGGTTCGATATTATTAAGATCAATTATGTTGTCATTAGCTGTATTTCTTTTTGTTGCATCAAGCGCTTTCGCGCAGAAACCGCGAGTAACAATTGTGACTGTATCTATTGATTTTAGTATAAGCCAAATGACTATCACGGGTGAGAATTTTAATATAGGACCCAATCCCACAACCGCGACTCTGGGCGGTATACCACTCAATATAATAAGTAATAATGGCAGCGTAATGGAGGTTGAGCTTCCACAGAATCTCGCTGCTGGAGATTATGAACTAGTAATAAAGAGCGGCCCAGGACCAAGAAAGATGGATAATGAGAGTATTACAATAGGAAATCAAGGACCTGAGGGAGAGATGGGCGACCCGGGAGCTCCAGGTGATCCTGGAGATGATGGAGCTCAAGGCCCTCAAGGCCCATCAGGCCCCATGGGTCCCCAAGGACCGCAGGGTGATACTGGACCTCAAGGACCAACAGGCCCAGAAGGTAGTCCTGGACCACAGGGTAATCCGGGACCACAGGGTGAACAAGGTCCGCAAGGAGCCGATGGCGCTCCAGGACCCCAGGGAGATCCAGGAACACAAGGAGAACAAGGTCCTCCGGGTGAAGACGGTTCAGACGGAGAGCAGGGGCCACAGGGAGAAAAGGGAGATCAAGGCGATCCAGGTGCACCTTTTGCTCTAGAGTTTCTAGAGTTTGTAAATGACTGTGATGGTAATCCAGATAGTCCTGGTAAAAGGTATGTTGCGTATCTAGATGAAAATAACAATGGTATGAGAGACCAAGGTATAGACACACCTGCAGGATTTATTGACATATGCGACGGTGCTCAAGG
>JBCCIH010000203.1 GCA_039028315.1 Thermodesulfobacteriota bacterium
CCGCCGCCTGAAGCAAATACGTCGATAAATCCTCCATTATCACCATTGAAGACAAGAACATTATCTTCATCTACATTGGCAACATATAATAATTGCTCAGCTTGCGCGGCGCTTAGACTGAAAAGTGTTAAAAGTAAGGCAGTTAGAACTAATGTTTTTAAGTTAAAATCTTTTTGTATCATCCCTATCCTCTCCGCATCGTAGATTTAGACTGAATTATACTTAGCTTAAATATAATTAGTCAACAAAGAGTATATGGGCAGAGATTTGGGACGTGGTTTGAGCGTCAGTTTACTATAAGAGTTCCGACCATGCCTTTGTCTTCGTGTGAGGCTCCAAACAATCCCTTTTTGCCGCAGTAAAACTTATATGTCCCGGGCTGTTCCGGTGTGAATGTAAAAGTGGCATCACGTCCGCCCTTCACATCTTGTGTTACTGAGAATCCTGACTCAGGGTCATCAATCGTAAAATCATGCGGTACCGTTGAAGCAATGCTTCTAAGAGTGATCTCAACAGGCTGCCCGGCTTCAACTGTGACAGATTCAGGCTTAAAGGAATAACTATCCACTATAATTTCGACTTGCTGAACTTCTTGAGAAGTAGCAAAACTTACAGGTATAAAGAGTAGAAAAAGGAAAATGGTCAATCTTTTCATAATAATCCCTCCTAATGACGTTTATATATTAGATAAGAATATTAAACTTTAAGATTCATATTATTAACCTATTAGTGGTTTAAGATTTTCCCATTTGACCCAGCTCATGAATTATTCTATAATCAAAATATGGTTCAATGATTATTAAGAGGTTTGCAAGGTAAAACTTTTGGCGGGGGGTTTTGCTTAAATGAAATTATTATCAAACCAAGAATGTGTTCTAGCTTTTAAATACATACCTATTGTACTATTTTCTATATTTCTGTTATTTATTTATGGCTGTCCTAACGCTTCAGAAGTTCCTCCAGCATCTGAGGGGGCTTGTTTCGAAGCAGCAATGAAATTTACTGTGCCTGATGATTGTGACGCTGCAAACTGTTGCGATACAGAAAATTTTCTTTCTTTTACTTTCACTCGTACTGATGCTCCGAGCTCTAACCCTATAACTATTAACGCACCTGCAGTAGGTATAGTGCCCATCGAAGAAAATGGAGCACTTACTTGCACAAAGACGGTTAGGCTTCCCACAAGTGACTTTATGGATGTTGGTTTCGGCAGATGGCAGGTAACTCACAGATATGTACCAAATTTTGAAATAACCTGTGATGAGGTTGAAATAACCCAGTGTCCAAGCAGTGATACTCTAGTAGGTACGATGGTCTCTCATACTCGTAATGGAGTTAATGAGTGCGTTCAAGAACTACATGGGTTCGATCAGGCTCCGCCTGGATTTCCTGATCCTTAGTAGAATGCTGTCAGAGTAAATGTAGTTCATTTTATTATTCACCTAGCACACGCCCTAGAAAACCAGAACAGAATCTTTCATCTATTTGATAAGTATTGCTCATAACTCACCTAGAATGAATATTTTTTTGACCATTCGGTATAGAAAATAGTTCTAGATATCCTAGTTAATTTGAGGTAGAATGGAAAATGGTAGGAAAAAGTTTTGACAGACAGTTCTTTATAGCATTTTAATATATGGTTGGTATGTTTAACTGTGTACGACTTAGGATGGGTAGCATTAGAGATTAAAAACTCATATGGAGGTGTAAGGATGAATAACAGTCCTTTTATTCCAAGTAAATTAGTTGTATTTGCTCTAGTTGCTATTGTTACAGTATTTGGCTGGACAAGCATAGCTAGCGCATCAGGTGCATTTATTAGCAGTTTGGGTAACGACAGAATTTTAGAATTTGAGCCGGATGACGGCGAGTTTTTTAGAGTGTTCGCTGACAATGGCCCGCTTCAAGGACCTGAGGGCACACTGTTTGATAGAAACGAGAACATTTATGTCTCAAGCTGTGGCAATGACTCAGTTCTCTATTATGACGGCGGATTCGGCGGATTGATCAGTATCATTATCCCTTCTGGCTCTGGCGGACTTATCTGCCCGACATCTCTTCTCTTTGCTTCTAACGGAGATCTTCTCGTATCAAGTTTTGATACAGATGAGGTTCTTCGCTACGACGCAGACACTGGAGATTTTATCGGTGTTTTTGTGTCTGCAGGATCTGGCGGTCTTGATGGTCCCAGTGACATGAAATATGGTCTAAACAGAAATCTCTACGTTACAAGTGAGCTAAGTAACGAAGTTATTGAATACGACCGTAACACCGGAGCATTTATAAGAGTTGTTGTAAGTGCTGGAAGCGGCGGTCTTGATAGTCCATCAGCTCTATTTTTCCAAGAGACTGATTCACTTTTCGTTGCCAGCAGCGGTACAGATGAAATCTTACAGTACAGCGCCAGTGACGGAACATTCCTCGGAGCATTCGTATCTGCAGGATCAGGAGGTCTTGATGATCCGCAGTGTATAGACTTTAGCTTTGACGGAACTGGTAACATGTTTGTTTGTAGCTTCGAAACAGATGAGGTTCTTCAGTATTCAAGATTTACTGGAGCTTTTCTTGGAGTTTTCGTTCCGCCAGGAAATGGAACACTAGATGGGCCCACATATATAGCCTTTAAAGACAAAGCAGGAAGTGGAAGCAGCAGTAGCTGTTCTATAGCAAGCGCCGGCATGAGCACAAAAGCTGCAATACCTGCTTTAATTCTATTTGCTCCAATTCTGTTTGTAGCAGTTAGAAGAATGGCAAGATCTTAATTAGATAAAAAGAAGTGTAAAACTTAAAAGGGAGCCTCATGGCTCCCTTTTTTATTTGAAGAACTAATTTTGTCTTATCTGTTATTCAGACTCTTGTGTTATAGCACTTACTGCCCTATGCGCAGCTGCAAGCGCACCTTCAATATGCCCCGGATTTTCAGCTGATGTCTCAGTCGATGCCCAATGCAAAAAGCCTTCCATTTGAGGCTCTGCAAACGCAGGCTGCCCGAATGCTTGATAAGTAACAAGACGTTCAACTTCTGGAGGTGATGTATAAGGCTCGTGCCTCCAATCAAGTATATAAAGCTCCTTTGGCTTCTTGGCTTTAGCACCGAACAGTGCAGAAAGCTGTTCAAGTAGTGACTCTCTAGAGAATGTTGGCTGACTAACTTTTTGGGGCGGAGCAAAACCAAAAAGCGCTGCAGGCTCACCATCAGGCCCGCTCATATCATGAACCTCTCTCATTGGTCCAACGTAGCTGATTGCCGATCCCGCAAGACCCTCATATCGCCAAAAAGGTTCAGAATAAATTGCCACTAATTTAGTTATAGGCCCCATCCATACAGGTGTGATTCTTGCTAATTTAAATAACTGTTCAGGGAGTTGTGGATTAAATTCAATAGTTGTAACAGCTAATGGAGGCGGTATGGCAAGTACAACATGCTTGGCTGAGTATGTGGCAACTTTAGTTTCTATATGTATTTCCGCATTTGATGAGATGATCTGGGCAACAGGCTCACTCAGTCTAATAGCACCATCTGGCAGCCCTTTTGCAACTGCTGCTGCTAGAGATTGGGCCCCATGAGTGAATCTGCTTGAATAAACATCAATAGGGTTTCCATGTATGCGCTCGACACCATCGGGGGTCTGATATAAGGCATCTCCGGATGTGTGCTGGGGGAATGTTTCAATTCCAAGATCCGAAACAAGCTTTGTAATCCTGGGCTCGTTTGGCCAAAACCAAGTGGCGCCTAGGTCGAGTCCAAATTTAGAATCAGACAGCAATCGCCCGCCAATTCTGTCTCTGGCCTCTAGAACTGCGATTGAATATCCTTTGAAATTTAATTCTCGAGCCGCTGCTAGGCCTGCTATTCCAGCACCTATAATTACTACATCTACTCTGACATTATCCATTTTTATCTCAGATTTGC
>JBCCIH010000204.1 GCA_039028315.1 Thermodesulfobacteriota bacterium
ATAGCCTGATCAATAGAAATGGGCACAACTGGCATATTTTGCGCAGCTAGATCGCTGACAAATAGAATAAAGCTTGCCCCAACTAATATTGTTAAAACAAAAACCCGTGTAAAAACCTGCATCTATTTTCCCTCAAAACCTTGCTTTATGCCGGTTGAAATTAACTCCTATGAACTCGTTGTAATCCCCAAATAAATATAATGCCAAAGGGCGATATATCAATAGATTTTTATACCCTGATAAATTCCTTAACTATTTTCTATCACTCAATAATATCACTTAGAAAATTTTGCAGAAGTAGATTGAATTCAATTGACTTCTCTTGCATTATGAAGTGCCCGGACCCTTTTATTTGATGAAACTCTGATCCGTAGATATTTTGGTGGAGATACTCTCCATATTTGATTGGTGTGAGTATATCTTTATCTGAAGAGATTATAAGTGTAGGATGAGCTATCTTATCTAAATCATTTAATATATTAAACTCATTGCAGGCGATTAGATCGCCGTAGCTCACCTCTGGTCTAATACTTAGTAAACCGTCCCTAAATTCATGCTTTAATTCCTCCAAAGAGTCTTCAGCGAACATTCTTTGTGACGCCAGCTCGCAAAATTCTTTGTAATTATCCTTAGCAGCTATAAGTGTTTGTTGAGCTACGCTGAGTTTTGCCCCTGTTGCCACTAGAACCAGGGCATTTACTATCTCGGGGTTTTGAATTGCGATTAACATTGCAATCCCGCCGCCCATTGAATGACCTATCAATATTGGTCTGTTTAGCTTTAAAGTTTCAATGAACTCTATAAGAAAACTCTTATATTCTGCTATGGTTCTAAACCCTTCTCCTTCGGACTTGCCATGACCTGGCAAATCAATAGCTATAAAGTTGAACTTAGATGATCCTGAAAATCTATCTTTCTGAAATCGCCATGTGCTTGAGCTTTGTCCTGCGCCGTGAATGAACAAAAGGGTTGGGCGCGCATTATCGAAATTCTGAGCTTGGATAAAGTTTATCTTAGTTTTATTGATTATTACTTCAGACATGTATTAGAACTTTTGAGAGAGCTCAACTAGACTCTGAACTAAGAACTGCCGCAAGAATACAATTGCCAACAGCACTATGATTGGTGATAGATCTAAAGTGCCGCCGATCGGGGGAATGATTCTTCTGGCGTATCTAAGAACAGGTTCTGTCGCTCTATATAGAAATTGAACTATAGGATTATAAGGGCTTGGACTTACCCATGAAATTATGGCTCTGGCAACAATTATCCACATATAGACATTTAGTACCAGATCTAAAACCGTTGCGATTGCGCCTATAAAATTCCCACCTAAATTCATTACTTATCCCCCTTGGATAGTTCTTTTGATCGCTTGGTAGCGGCTTCTACTGCAGAGATTGTACTTGATCTAAACCCGCCTTTCTCTAAGTGATGAACACCTTCGATTGTAGTTCCTCCTGGTGAGGAGACTTTATCTTTAAACTGTGCAGGATGGGTCTCACCCTCAATTATCATCTTAGCCGTTCCATAAACAGTCTGAGCTGCCAGCCTGTGAGCCATATCTCTTGGTAGTCCCATTTTAACTCCGCCGTCAGCTAGAGCTTCTATAAAAATCGAGACATAAGCCGGCCCGCTACCGCTTAATCCCGTGACCGGATCTAACAGGCCCTCATCTTCAATCATAAGAGAAAGCCCAACAGAATCGAATATTTTTTTAACCCGTTTCTTTTCTTTAAGCGTAACATTTTCATTACAATAAAACACTGAAGCTCCGCTTAGAACTAATGCCGGCGTATTAGGCATTACTCTGACTATTTTTGATTTAATCTTAAGTAAATTTGAAATATTAGATGTAGTAATTCCAGCTGCGATTGATATGAGAACTTTTCTAGTAGTTATAGTCTCTTCAATCTCACGTACTACTTTTATTATCTGATTGGGTTTGACGGCCAAGACAATGAGGTCTGATTCTTGGGCAAGAATTTTGTTTGTTGCGGCTACTTTAACTTTATAACTCGATTTTACATGACTAACGCGTTTCTTTGATATGTCCCTAATGAATATCTGACTGCTCTTAAAAAGACCAGATGATATTAGGCCCTTTATGAGAGCCTCTGCCATGTTTCCAGCGCCAATAAATCCTATTTTATTCATTTTTTTTCTTCTATTTATCTCTCTCGCCGAATATCGCTGTTCCTACTCTAATAATTGTAGCGCCCTCTTGGATTGCAACTTCAAAATCTCCGCTCATGCCCATGGATAGTTCTTTTATTTGTGGATATGAGTTCGAAAGTTTTTCCCTTAAATTCCTTAGTTTAACAAAATATGGTCTGGACAATTCTATATCATCAAAATATGGGGGCATTGTCATAAGACCATTAACTTTTATTGAATCTAGCTCATCTAGATTGTCCAAGAATTCCTCTAAGTTAGATGGCGAAACACCGCCCTTAGATTCTTCTCCTCCAGTATCTACTTCTATAAGCACCGAAGTTTTAATGCCTAAGCTCTGTGAGCGTTTGTTAATCTCGTTTGCAACGGAAAGAGAGTCTAAAGAGTGAATAAGCTCAACTTTCCCTGCTATGTATTTAACCTTATTTTTCTGCAATTGGCCTATAAAGTGCCAATTAATTTCTTTATCATCTTCTTGCTCAAGTTGCTTATATTTATCTCTAAACTCCTGAGCATAATTCTCACCAAAAGTGTAAAGGCCTAAATCTAATGCATCTATAATTCGCTTTGACTCTACTCGCTTAGATACTGCCACAAGCTCTATCTCTTTAGGATTTCTGCCTACTTTTGTCGCGGCTGTTTGTATTCTATCTCTTATACTGTTTATATTACTTGCTAAGTCCATCGCCGCTAAAAAGTTCTAGAGCCCCCAGTTTTTTTAGTGCCTCGGTTACCTCAACTAAGGGAAGTCCGACGACGTTGGTATACGAGCCCCTTATTCCCTTAATCATAAAAGCGCCCACTCCTTGAATTCCGTAAGCTCCCGCTTTATCCATAGGCTCAGTGGTTTTAATGTAACCTTCTATCTCCTTTGGTTCAAGAGTTTTTACCATCACCTCAGTCCCAACTACATGTGTGTGCAGAATTTCATGCTCTGGTTTTACGATTGAAAATGCGGTGAGCACGTGATGCGCTCCGTCTGAAATTTTGCTGAGCATATTCCTTGCATCTTCTTCATCTTTGGGCTTGCCGAGGATTTCATTCTCAACAACAACAACTGTGTCTGCCCCAATAACTAGAACATCCCCGGTTAAATTTTTCGACACAGACAGTGCTTTTTCAGATGATAACCTAAGAACATAGTCCTCAGGCCTCTCATTATCTAATAAGGACTCATCTGAGCTGGGTGAAACAACCTCAAAACTAATCCCCAGGCTCTCTAGTAGCTCCTTTCTTCTAGGTGATGAAGAAGCCAGAACAATTTTAGTATTCATTTTATTGTTAATATCCTGATATTAATTTTTGAGAAATATAATAACTAGAATTAGTCAGCCTTTTTAGTAGGAGTGCTAAACGGCCAGATACCTGTTTTGGGCGGGTTATAATTTTTAGGCAGGTAGTCATCAGGTATGTTCGGTTTGTTACCGTCGCGGTATGCAACAATACCAGGTGAAGCAATCTCGACACCTGCTTCATGAAATTTATCTTGAATATTTCTATGCAGCTCGTTGTATGTACGGGCCATAACTCTAGGCTTTTTGGTATATGCATTCACTTCATACTCTACATAATAGTCATCTAGTGATGTCTGAAGAACGAACGGTTCTGGAGTTTTTTCAATATCCTCAGTTAATAATGCAGACTCCTTTAATAGCTCATGTACTTGTTGCCAGGGAACATCGTATCCGATAGTAACTTTGGAGTGGAGTATAAGCCCTTCATTC
>JBCCIH010000205.1 GCA_039028315.1 Thermodesulfobacteriota bacterium
ATCCTTAATTTGACTTATTGTTTTCTTAATCAGAAATTCATAAAAATTAGAGACGGTATTTATACCTGTAAATTTTAAAGAACACAATACTTGATCAATAAAAGAATAAAATTTCTTTCAACTCAGCCCTCAATCATCCTGCGTTTTCTTTGGTTTTTTGCTCTTCGATCTAGGGTCATAGAGCCCGAGAGTTACAAATGTGAGTATATTCTGAACCAATTCAGATAAGCCCGGAGGTCCTTTTTCCTTGAAATCTGGAAACTCAGCGTCTTTTATAACACTCTTAATTACTTCTTTTGCTTCCTCATAATAATCCTCTGGAACCATGATAGTTTTGGCGTTAAAGAAATTCATATAGGCACCAGAGTAGAGCGAGCCAAAATTGTCATTCAGCACGTAGAAAGGTATTTCGTCTGCTTCAAGAATACTCTTTATGAACACTAGTTCCGACTCGTCTGATGGTATGTAGAGTTTTTTCATAATAATTTTGACACCATTTAAGTCGCGTTTGGGTCTAACAGTAATATTGACATATTTTTTAGAATTCGCTATCTATCTCAAGGATACAAGACAATTAGCTGCGCTGTGCCTATATGACTATGTAGTTAAATAGTGGCAGCTGCAGATTGATAATAGCAAACCTATTATTTTAATATTGCTCACATAAGTTCTATAGCACAGATGCGCAATCGTGATATAATAGTATTATTAATAATTAAGCGCTGGAGGAAGCTATGCCAACACTCGAATCCATCATTAGTGAACACTACTGTTTTAAAGGACTAGACAAGAATTATCTCGACATAATAATAGAGAAAGCCTCTGACGTAAGCTTCGACACTGGTGAGATGATTTTTGGCGAGAATGAAAAGGCAGAGAGGTTTTATATTCTTCAAGAAGGGATAGTTGCTCTAGAGACAACTCTTGCGCCAGATAGGGATCCTATCACAATTCAGATGCTCGGAGAGGGTGATATACTTGGATGGGGATGGCTGTTCCCTCCTTACAAAGCTCACTTTGACTCCAAGGCTGTTGCACCCACAAAAGCTGTTTCATTAGACGGTAAATTTATTTTAGAGCAATGCGAGAAGGATCATGATCTGGGATACGAGCTTCTAAAAAGATTTGCATTTATAATGCAGCAACGTCTTCAGGCGGTAAGGCTTCAAAACCCAAACATGTATGTGGTAAAATCAAAATCGGATTAATTATTGGAATTAGCTATATTCTCTTTTTGACTAAATTTGCTGATAGCCTTTTTTAATGTGTTAAACCCAAGCCTTGCACACTGAGGTCGAGTAGATACCATTTTCTTGCCTAAAAGCTCTGTTACATATTCTGCTGATAAATCATTTAATTCGCTAACCTTCATGCCCTTAATTTTTTCGAGCAATATTGAAGCTCCAGCTTGACTCAGCATACACCCATCAGCAGAAAAGCTAACATCTCTTACATTGTTATCTGAATCCACATTTAGATATATCTTGAGGATATCGCCGCAACCCGGATTTCCGCCTTCTTCAATAACGTCGGCATCTGAAATCTCGCCGTAATTTCTTGGATTTTCATAGTGGTCTAGTACTAGCTTAAGGATTTGTTCTTGGTTCATGTTAACTAAGCCCGCTTACTTCCTTAACGCTGCTTTTTATACGGTTGTATACAGCGCTTAGACCAAACATTCTGCGGGTACCCAACTTTTGATCAAGCCCAAGATCATGGACTAAATTTTGAGGGGCAGAAAGTACTTCTTGAGGCGTGGCGCCGTTGAACGAGTCCACTAATAGGCTTACAAACCCTCTTACTGTCGGGGATTCTTCAGGCACATCAGCATCTATATGAACTTTATCATCGTTTACTTCTATCCACACAAAGACAGGCGTCTCGCACTCTGGAACTCTGTTAAAACCTTGGTCTCTTTGCTCTACATATTTCTCGGGCAAAGCAGGCAAACTCTCTGAGTAATCAAGGAGCATTGCCAATGTTTCTTGATAGTCCGCAATCTGAAACGCATCAATAATTTCTTGTATCTTAGCCATAAAATTAAAATGAAAAAGGGATGCTATGACCAGCACAGCACCCCTTGATTAGTTTTTTATTTGATAATAAATACTACTTTTCTATTGGAGCTTTTACAAGATTGCCCCACTCAGTCCATGAACCGTCATAATTCCTTACGCCCTCAAAACCTAATAAATATGTAAGAACAAACCACGTGTGAGATGACCTCTCTCCTATTCTGCAATATGCGATAATGTCATCTCCCTCTTTTAGACCTTTGTCATCCATATAGATTGCTTTAAGCTCATCAGCAGATTTAAAGGTGCCGTCTTCATTGGCAGCAGTTGCCCATGGCACATTTGCCGCCCCAGGAATATGTCCGCCTCTAAGAGCGCCTTCCTGAGGGTATGCTTCCATATGAAGAAGCTCGCCGGAAAATTCTTTGGGTGATCTAACATCAATAAGCGGATTTCCTGAGCCAATGTGGCCTACAACATCATCTCTAAAGGCTCTGATTGCCTCGTTAGTTCCAGATACTTTGTAGTCTGTTTTAGGAAAATCAGGCACGTCTTTTGTTATTGGCCTTTCCTCTTCAATCCACTTTTGTCTCCCGCCGTTCATGATAAGACATTTTTCATGTCCGAAGAGCTTAAATACCCACATGGCGTAGCAAGCCCACCAATTGCTCTTATCACCATAAAAAACTATGGTTGAGTCGTTGGATATGCCCTTATCTGAGAGCAACTGTTCGAACTTTTCCTTGTCTATATAGTCTCTTACAAGCTGATCCTGAAGGTCTGTCTGCCAGTCAATTTTTATTGCATTCTCTACATGTCCGACTTCATATAATAGTACGTCTTCATCAGATTCTACGATCTTGATGTTAGGGTCATTTAAATTATCAGCAACCCACTGCGTGCTTACTAATACGTCTGGGTGTACATATTCTGCCATCTAATTCCTCCTGATATAATTTTATATTTTTAGATGTGAAAAACATCAATTTGTTTCAAAACCCACAGCAATATTCTATTTGCTAGGTTCTGATATTGCAAGTTATTTTAGATTTATACGCGTACCCTTCATAAAAAATTAATATTGGCCTGAAAGGTAAACAAAATCTGTATGTTGTTAGCTTTAGAACCGGCAAAAATTAAGGCCTTCATACATAGATACTTTTATGATATTATTTTGATTGGTTGGGAATTTCAGATTATTACAATGTCAGTTATATTGTTAACTGTGATCAATATTGTTAATAAGAATTCTGAACTGAATCTACAAACAGGAGGTACGCATCCATGCTGGAAGATTTAAAAGTTCGTGATTTAATAGGCGCAAGGGACAGAGTTTTCTTTGTGGATGCTAAAGATACTGCTAACGTTGCAGCTCTTAAGCTCAGAAACTTTAAAGTCAGGACAACCGGCGTTATGAGTGACGGCGAGATTGTAGGCGTAGTTGGTCACACTGATTTTTCAACAAAAGTTGTTGCGCTGGGCAAAAAGCCAACTGAAGTAAAAGTGTCAGAGATTATGAGCACAAAACTTCATACAGTTAAGCTAGATACCTCAATACTAGCTTGTATGGATATGATGAACGAGCACAGTATATCTCACCTATTCATATTAGATGATGAAGGTCAGTATTACGGTATGGTCGCTTGGAGCGATCTTCAGAGAAGATTGGTAACAGAGCTAAAGTATCAGCTCAAGATGGCTCAAGATTACGCTTTTGGCCCGTACTAACCAAAATCACATAAGAGGATTATATGTCAGAGAAAGAAACTCCTGAAACAGTAGAAGAGCAAGCTTCTGAAGAAGTTGAAGCA
>JBCCIH010000206.1 GCA_039028315.1 Thermodesulfobacteriota bacterium
CTGATTTTTTAGACCATAGGAGATTATGATGGCAAATGAATATATACAGTTTGAAAAAGATGGATTTGTTGGAACGCTAACGATAAACCGTCCTAAAGCTCTGAATGTTCTTAATTGGGATACACTAAAAGAATTAGGCTCTTTTGTAGAAGAAAAATTGCCTAATGAAGGCCTAAGAGCCCTTATTATTACCGGCGCTGGGGACAAGGCATTTGTTGCCGGAGCAGACGTAGCTCAGATGAGCGAGATGAACGGCAGCGAATTCAAAGAGTATGTGGAATATGCGCATAAAATTTTCTCTATGATTGAAAACGCCCCCTTCCCTTCAATTGCAGCAGTAAACGGCTACGCCCTAGGCGGAGGATGCGAGCTGGCACTGTCATGCGACTTAAGGATAGCTTCTGAAAAAGCAAAACTTGGATTTCCAGAGGTTAAGCTTGGAATATTCCCTGGCTGGGGAGGATCACAAAGAGTTACAAGAATAATGGGTAACGCTAAAGCTAAAGAGCTTATATTTTCAGGTGAGATGGTCAGCGCCCAAGAAGCTCTTAGGTTAGGACTTGTTGAGAGAGTGGTTCCACATGAAGTAGTTATGAAAGAATCTACTGAGTTTGCTCAAATGATAGCTTCTAGAGCACCTCTTGCAATTGCGCTTGCGAAAGAGGCAATCAACAAAGGATCTGAGATGAAGATAAGTGATGCCCTTGAGCTTGAAAGAGATCTTATGGATAAATGTTTTAACACTCAGGATAGATCTGAGGGCATGAAAGCCTTTTTAGAAAAAAGAGAGCCGGACTTTAAAGGAAAATAAGACTAGTTTAATATTTTTCATTAGGTAGAGTAGTACCCAGTTGTAAATATATCTAAACAATTTAATCCCTATAACACGGAGGTCATTATGTTCGCCATTCTTACCAGTAGTCGTTTTGTATTTTCAGTACTAATATTGCTATTTGCTATATCTATGAACTTGAGTACAAATGCTTTGTCAAAGGAGGACAAAATGTCAGGAGAAGTTGTGGAAACACCCTCGGGCTTAAAGTACATAATTATTGAAGAAGGCACGGGAGACAAGCCCACAAAGGGACAAAAAGTAAAGGTTCACTACACAGGGAAACTCGAAGACGGAACAGTTTTTGATAGCTCTGTAAAAAGAGGAGTTCCAATAGAGTTTACTCTAGGAGTCGGACAAGTTATCAAGGGCTGGGACGAAGGCATAGCCGATATGAAAGTAGGCGAGAAACGTCAGCTCATTATACCGCCAGATTTAGGATACGGAGCAAGTGGCTACCCGCCGGTTATTCCGCCTAACTCAGTTTTAATATTCGATACAGAGTTAGTAGAAGTAAACTAATACAACTCTCCCGATAGATTTATGGCGGTTTTTGCTCTAAACTCTGAGCAATGAACTATTTAGCTCATTTATTTTTAGCTGAAGATTCTGACGAATCACTACTAGGAAATCTATTGGGAGATTTCGTAAAAGGTACAGTTTTAGACCAGTACAGCCCTGAAATTGTAAAGGGCATAAAAACCCATAGAAAAGTAGATGCATATACAGATCAGCATCCTAAATTTCTTGAATGCAAAAAACTGCTAAGAGAAGACAGGAGAAGGTTTGCCGGGGTTATTATAGACCTTGGCTTTGATCACTTTCTAGCAAAAAACTGGTCTCAATACTCAAGCATAGAATTAAATGATTTTGCCCAGAGATTCTATGGCGTCTTATTGAAATACGAAGCCATCCTGCCTCCTAAATTATTACAGCGTATGCCCTACATGATTCAAGATAATTGGCTCGTATCTTATCAAAATATTGATACGATTGAACTAGCTCTTAATGCAATTTCAAGACGCCTTACAATCCGTTTCGAAAGAGCAAGTGTGATAAGGGGCGGTATAGATGATATTAAAGACAATTACGATGAGCTCGAGGAGAAATTCACCGAGTTCTTCGCGGAGCTAATCCGATTTGTAGATGATTATAGAAAAGAGATGTAACTATCTTTTTGAAAGCTTGCTGCCCATTTGAGATACTGTCTGAGCCCAGGCTGTCTCAATATTTGGAGTCCTTACAATATTGACCCAATCCTTATTCTGATTAGCCCTAACATACTTATATATCTCTAGCTGGCGGGGAGATAGAAAGATATCAGGAGACTGCATGCTTCCAATAGCAGCGTTAACTCTGGCTATTTGAGTATTTGTCATCGGGACAAACCTATAAAGAGTTCCTGACATGTAGTACTTTGGCTGGCGGTCAGGGCTAAAGGCGCCTAACTGGGAAACTGAGCTCTTTCCTGAAACTTGTTTGGCCACTTTTTCTTGATCACTGTTTACTGCATATACGTGGCTTGCAACATTGTTTGATCTTGCAGCGGTTAAAAGCTCGTTATATGAGACCACATCGGGATTATACGCAAGCTCTACAACTTCGCGTCCGCCCATAAATCCAGGCTCAGTAGAAATAACGCCGTTAACATTGGCCAAAACACCCTCGCCTATCCAAAAACAGTGCATCGCAAAAACTGCTTTTTCTGATTTGCCTGACTTTGCAGTTAGCTCTTTTTGCAAAAGGACTAAATACTGAGGAACTGGTTTATTATCATTTTTAAGAGCCGATATCATAGCATTTACTAAACCTGCTTTCGTGTAGTTTCCGCTTAGTCTGGATACAAGCTCCTCTCTGTCGGGGGTCATAATTCTGACCACGGGATTGTTCCATGAAGGCTCGTTAAAGGATTTTAATACCCTCTCGTCTTCACCTGAGTGATTGTTATATATAGCTACTGGGACAAATAGGGTTTCTATGGCTTCTACGATAAGCGGATGACTTAGGACATTTTTGCCGTAACCTGATGCTGTGCTGCAGCCGGGCACTTCTTGAAATAGTACTAAAAGAGGCTTGTTTTGCGCTTTGGCCTCTTTGGTGCCCTTGTCAAAATCTCTTATCCACTTCACCTGTCCAAGCTCAACAGGGGAGTCTTTTACAGATCCAAGATCAGCCACATCAAACACATCTTCGCTGCCGTAATTTAACCTATCTTGATTTGAGATCCCATGCGAAATAAAAGCATAGGACAAAAGAACAACTAAAACTGCTGGAACTAAATAGAATAATTTATTCATATCTCACTCCTAAATATATCTTAAAATAGTGTTTACATATATGATTATTTATAATCAAAAAAGTTGCTCAGTTTTGCAATGACAGATTGAAAGCCTACTAAACATAATATAGTATTTTATTCAATTTCTCAGGCAACTTAGAACTATGGAAAGAAAAAAATTTGAGAACCTTGTAAACCAGGCCTATGAGAGAATCCCTCAGAAATTTAGGGATAAGATTGATAATGTCTCAATATTGGTTGAAGACTACCCAAGTGCAAGGGATCTTGAGACCCTAAAAATAAGGGGCAAGGGCCTTCTGCTCGGGCTTTACAGAGGAACGCCGCTTCCTCAAAGAAGTGTGTGGCAGGGAGTAAGACTTCCTGATGAAATAGTGCTTTTTCAAAAAGACATAGAAAAAGTTTGCAGAAACGATGAGGAAATTGAAGAGAGGGTAAATGAAGTGCTTCAGCACGAGATAGCTCATTATTTTGGCCTTAATGACGATGAGATCTATGAGCTTATGGGAAGACACTAATTAAGGTGGAACAAAAATGACTACGAAAGAACATAGCAGATCGGCGATATTACTTATTCACTGCCCGGATAGAAAAGGCATAGTATCTACGATTACCGAATTTATATTTAAAAATGAAGGGAACATATTGTATCTGGATCAGCACGTGGATACGGAGCAAGA
>JBCCIH010000207.1 GCA_039028315.1 Thermodesulfobacteriota bacterium
ATTTTATTCAATTTCTCAGGCAACTTAGAACTATGGAAAGAAAAAAATTTGAGAACCTTGTAAACCAGGCCTATGAGAGAATCCCTCAGAAATTTAGGGATAAGATTGATAATGTCTCAATAATGGTCGAAGACTACCCAAGTAAGAGGGATCTTGAGACACTAAAAATAAGGGGCAAGGGCCTTTTACTGGGGCTTTACAGAGGAACGCCGCTTCCTCAAAGAAGTGTGTGGCAGGGAGTAAGACTCCCTGATGAAATAGTGCTTTTTCAAAAAGATATAGAAAAAGTATGCAGAAACGATGTGGAAATCGAAGAGAGGGTAAACGAAGTGCTTCAGCACGAGATAGCTCATTATTTTGGCCTTAATGACGATGAGATCTATGAGCTTATGGGAAGACACTAATTAAGGTGGAACAAAATGACTACTAAAGAACATAGCAGATCGGCGATATTACTTATTCACTGCCCGGATAGAAAAGGCATAGTATCTACGATTACCGAATTTATATTTAAAAATGACGGGAACATCTTGTATCTGGATCAGCACGTGGATACGGAGCAAGAAGTCTTTTTTATGAGAGTTGAGTGGGATTTGTCTAATTTCTCGATTCCTGCTGATAAGATTGGTGAGTACTTCGATACATTAATCGGAGAGAAGTTCGAGATGAAGTGGAGTCTTTATTTCTCTGATTATAGGCCCAAGATGGCAATCCTGGTCTCAAAGATGTCACATTGTCTGCATGATATTCTCTCCCGAAGCCAGTCAGGAGAGTGGGACGTTGAGGTCCCCGTTATAATAAGTAATCATAAAGAGCTTGAACCAATCGCAAAAAACTTTGGCATTGCATATCACCATGTCCCTGTAACAAAGGATAATAAGAAAGAAGCTGAGGCAATTCAGCTTGAGCTTCTAAAGAAATACGATATAGATTTTATTGTTCTTGCAAGATACATGCAGATACTAAGTGACGATTTTGTAACTCACTACCCTAACAAAATCATAAACATACATCACTCATTCCTGCCTGCGTTTCCTGGAGCAAAACCCTATCACTCTGCCTATGAAAGAGGGGTTAAGATTATTGGGGCAACCAGTCATTACGTAACTGCGGAACTTGATGCTGGGCCGATTATTGAGCAGAGCGTTGTGCGCGTAAGCCACAAAGACAATATTCAAGACTTAGTTAGAAAGGGGCGAGACCTTGAGAAAGTTGTTCTTTCGCAAGCTATTTGGCACCATCTTAAACGCCAAATTTTAGTCTACGGTAACCGTACATTAATCTTTGATTAGAAATATGAAAAAACATATCTCCAAAGCTAATATGTTTTTACTGCTTATGATTCTGATTACAACAGTTTCATCCTACGCAGACGAGTACAATCAGCTCGCATACTCTAGTCAATTTGAAAAGGTTAAATTAATCAGCCAAGGAAGGCTGATTAATGTTGTAGACTTCACTGTGCCGCACAAATACACAGTCTTTATGTTTACTGCAAATTGGTGTGCGCCGTGCGGGCCTCTTAAAGAGAAATTGTCAGAACTGGCAAATAGAGTTGATACGATGGCTCTTAGAGAGCTAGACATCATAAACCTTGAGAACCCACTGGTTAAATACTACAACCTGCCGGCAATTCCTTATTTCCTTGTATACGGACCTGAAGGTAATTTTGTAGAACGTGGCCCAATGCTATCAAAAGAAGTCCTTAAAAAAATCGCATCCCAAAATGAATAATATTTCCTCAGAGTTAAAAAACCTGGGTTTATTTTTAAAGAACTGGTATCAGGAGATTGTAGTAATCTCTTTTGCCACACTTTTTATGATCCTGCACTATCATCATAAAATTGAGAATTACTGGATCAGCTCACTTGTTTATTTCGGAGTACTTCCTGTACTTACCATATTAATTTTTCTAAGAAAAAACCCGCTAGATTTTGGCCTCAGAATAGGCAACTACAGAGTCTGGATTCCCTATGTCATCATCTTTTTAGCCCTCGCAATCCCGGTTCTGTATTTCACCTCTGATATG
The DNA here is from genome assembly GCA_039028315.1 of Thermodesulfobacteriota bacterium. Classification (NCBI taxonomy): domain Bacteria; kingdom Pseudomonadati; phylum Thermodesulfobacteriota; species Thermodesulfobacteriota bacterium. The sequence goes on from JBCCIH010000207.1 coordinate 2,030, forward strand.
TCATCAGTACAAGGCTACTACCGCTCCCACAGAGGGTTTGATTTTCTAACCTATGCGCTCCAGATGGGCGTCTATATGCTTGGATGGGAGTTTTTGTTCAGAGGGTTTATGCTCTTTGGGCTTAAAGATAAATTAAAAGAGGCAAGCATTATAATTCAGATGATCCCCTTCGCTCTGCTTCACATTGGTAAACCAGAGATAGAGACAATAAGCACTATATTCACAGGGATTTTATGGGGATATATTGCATACAGAGGTAAATCTTTTTGGCCCGCATACATAATGCACATGGTTGTAAATCTATCTAACAAAGCATTTGTTCTAGGATTGGTCTAGCTTCTCGTATTGAGCAATCTCTAAGAGAACACCATCAGGGTCGTTGAAATAAAAGAGGCTCTTTCTGACCGGATTTTGAGCAGGTGTTGCCATCGGAACAGCAATCGGCTCACTAAAAAGTGTGACGCCAACATCTTTTAGTTTATTGTAAGCACCCCAGATATCATCCACGCGAAGCGCTATATGTCTTAGCCCGATTGTGTTGGCCGCTGAATTAGCTGGGATTGATTCGCCTATCGGAGATGTGTAACAAAGGAGCTCAATCTTGGGCTCGCCCTCAGGAGCAATAATGAACGCCACATCTGCATTTACACCCTTAAGGCCGACAATATCATCAATCCAATCGCCCTCAAGGTGCACGACATTAATTTTCTCAAACCCTAGCACTTCTGTATAGAATTTTACCGAGCGCTCTAGATCAGAAACTACGATATTTATATGGTCAACGGCATTAATCATGTTTTACCTGCCAATTTATCCATATCAACCCTTTGGTAATTAGGTTCTATCTCCATTCTTTCAAAAAATTCATCTGCAAAGCTTTTAATCGATTTTATACTCCAATCTGTGCAACCTTTACTTAACATTTTGTCAGGAAATTCAGGATCACCAGTTTCTTCTAAAATCTTATTTAGTGCAAATTTGCCTCTTAACTTATCTTCAATCCTATATTTTTGATCTCCACCTACAAACATTGGCTTATAATGTGTAAGAAAATTCCTTAACTTTATTACTAAATTAGCACTCTGATAAGGATCTTGCCCTTTGTCAAATTCATCTTTAGCAGCAAAATTCAGGGCAATTTGATATTTTTCCAGGACAGAGAAAGGGTTTTTATTATTTTGCTCAGTGACCTCCCATATTGCTGCTAATTTATCCAATAACGGTTTATCAAGATTCTCTAGATATCCGTGATGCCCATCGTGAGCATCTTGAAAAATTTCATTAATCGCGGCTTCTAAAAAAGCAGTTGTAGAAAATATCGAATTGATTACATAAACCCTATGCTCTAGATTAAATACCGGCCTACCATCATGATTATCCTCAATATCACCGGCTAATTTTGAGAAATGTTCTGCGGCCCATAAATGATGGGTTGAGAAATAGGACCTCTTTTTAATAACTAAAGTACCTGTATTGGACATGAATCAATGCCTTTCAAACTTCACCTTTTTATCTTTTAGCGCTTTGATTGCCTGTTGAAGCCCGCCCATGGTTAGAGGAAACATGCGGTCTTCCACAAACTCCCTAATGATTCCGATAGACTCAGTGTAGCGCCACTCATCAACCGGCGCAGGGTTAAGCCAGACCATGTCTGGGAAATGCTCTTTCAGACGCTCAAGCCAGACCATGCCGGCCTCGTCGTTGCTGTGCTCAATGCTGCCG
>JBCCIH010000208.1 GCA_039028315.1 Thermodesulfobacteriota bacterium
ACAATAATTGCCAATATTCCAATGGATATAGCTATTACGTAGTATGTTAAGTCTGCCATCGCCTCCATATCTGGAGAACTTGGATTAAAAAGGCCGCCTAGCTTTTCCATAGTACAGTTTTAGTTCAAAATTTCTTTCTCACATGCCTTTATCGATTGAAATTACCCAGCCATGAATGGATTATAAAGACTTTGAACAGTTATTGTCAAGGGCTCCTAAAAATAAATAGCTAATTCTCTTAGATTGTTGAATAAATAGTATAAAACTTGTGGTATTATGTTGCATATTAAGTTAAGCTGAGCATAATACAACTTGTTTCTCATCAGTAAAATCAGGAAAGAAAACTATATTACAATTTATATGAACAAACTTCTCTCCATATCTTTATTCAGTTTCCTCTTTATTTTATTGCTAATTTGTCATCCCAAAACATCACTTTCGCAAGGAAGTCAGAGTGAACAAGGTACTGTAGATACCAAAATGAAGGAACTTCAAGAAGATCAAGGAGCTCAGCAAGACACGGCTCCTGAGGCTTTGGATGAGATAGTAGATGACAACCAGTCTGAACAACAGAATACTACCCCAGAGCAGCAAACTACCCAGCAGAGTAATGAAACTGAACAAACAGCACAGTCTAGTGCAGAGGATGAATCAATTGTACGCATTTCAAAGGTGCGCATTGAGGGCGCAAACGTTGTAACCAAACAAGAGGTTGAGCAGGTAATAGGTACTGAGTTTCCATCAATTAGATTTTGGGTTAAAAAACCTGAATTTGATGAAGAAGTCTTAAAAGACGACATGATAAGGATCCAAAGGCTTTATGCAAATAATGGATACTATGATGCCAATGCCACATTTGAGACCAAATATAATGACGAAGGCACAAGAGTAGAGATTACAATTAAGATTGAAGAGGGAGATCCGGTAATACTAACGGATATTGATCTTAGTTTTGAGGGCGATTTGTCCGAGGGCATAAAAGAGCAAATAAAAAAGGCCATACCTCTTAAAATAAATGAAACTTTTTCCCCTAACGGCTATCAGCAAACTAAGGGCGTTATATCAGAAATTCTTTCCAACAACGGTTATCCAAAATCAGAGATCGAAGGAGAGGCGTTGGTTAACAGAAGGGAAAAGTGGGCTAGAGCAAAATTTATAATAAAGCCGGGACTTGTATACACATTTGGTGTAATAAAGGTAGAGGGAAATGAAAAAGTTGCCAGCTATATCATTGAAAGAGAGGCTGAGTTTAAGCAGGGTGAGACCTTTAATTTAAGTAAGATTAACCAAACACAATCAAATATATTTCAGCTCGGGTTATTTAGATCTGTCGTTATAGATCCGGTTTATGACGATGATAAGCAAATTGCCGATGTCGCCATTGTAGTTAAAGAGCGTAAGCAAGGCTCTGTTAAAATTGGCGGCGGATTTGGGACAGAGGATAAGCTAAGAGGTCAGCTGATATGGACCCAGAGAAACTTTTTTGGGGGCGGCAGACGACTTGAAGTGTCGGCAAAAGCCTCCTTTATAACCCAAAGAATTGAAACTTCTGTAATTCAGCCATTTATAATAGGTAAAAACTCTGAGCTTTCAGGCACCCTTAACTTCCAAAGAGATGATGTTCCTTCATTTAAGGGAAGAAGTTTTCTTGCCTCGGCCGCACTAACAAAAGACTTCTGGAAATACTACTCGGTTTTCGGATCGCTTAATGTTCAATTCTCAAATGTTCAAGACAGCGCAACCAGAACTCCTGAGGAGAGAAGCCGTGAGAACTTTTTTCTTACTTTTATTAACCTTGGCTTTGAAAGAGATACTACCGATAATATTCTAAACCCTACTACCGGTACCGTCATCTCTACAGGTCTCGAATCTTCCTTCAGAGCACTGGGCTCAGATGTGAACTATTTAAAAGGAACCGTTGAGCTTAGGGGATATAGAAAATATTGGGATATTGTTTTTGCAAAAAAATTCACAATAGGAGTTATTCAACCCTTTGGGGAAACACAGACCTTGGACGTTCCTATCTTTAAGAGGTTCTTTGCTGGCGGCAGTACCAGCATGAGGGGTTTTCCATTTCAGAAGTTGGGCCCACTTGATGATAACAATGATCCTCTAGGCGGTAACTCCCTTTTGGTTGGAAGCTTTGAAGTCAGGTATCCGATCTACGGAGATTTTGGAGGCGTTGCCTTTTTTGATTATGGTAATGTGTATACCGAAGAATGGAGCTTCCCTCTTGATAGGCTAAAGTATGCTCCTGGTTTGGGTCTTAGATATGATACGCTGATCGGTCCTGTGAGGTTTGATGTGGGCTATGCACTAAACCCTGAGCCTGGAATAAGAAGAATTCAGTTCTTTATCAGTATAGGTCAGGCATTCTAAGAATTTCATCTATTTTTGTTTAAAGACAAGCGCTACCCATTCTTTCTCCCCATATTCCTCAATTAATTTATATCCAAGATCATCGAATTTGTCGATTGCTCGGTCTTTTTGCTCATCTTTAATCCCAGACAAGACGATAGTGCCAGATGGATTCGCTTTACTTTTTATGTCATCGCTTATCGCGACTATGGAGTCGATTAAAATATTTGCCACTACTAGGTCAAACTGGCCTGGTACTTCTTCTATGGAGCCCAAAAGGATTTTGATTTTTGAAGTAAAGCCGTTTTGTTCAACATTGGAATTGGCTTCCAGTGTAATAGCATTGTCTATATCAACGCCGACAATATACTCTGCCCCTAGCAGAGCAGCCGCAATCGATAAAACTGCGCTTCCGCATCCCACATCCAGCACGGTTTCAATCTCTTCTTCTTTAAAAACTTTCTCCAGAGCCGCTATACAGAGCTTTGTTGTTGGGTGATCCCCCTTACCAAAGGCCCACCCGGGGTTTATTTCAATCTCCTTAATTTCGCCGTTTGGAAGATTTACCCTAATATTAGAAGTGTCTGGATAGTACTCAAATACTGCGACTTTGCTCATTATTTACTCTTACAATCATACATGTGATGAAGGAATATTACCTGTGCCGGTTGAAGGCGGATCCTTGTCTACTGACTCTTGGTCCTCGGATTTTTTATTATCAGTTGAGTCATCTTTCTCAACTTCAAATTCAATTGATTCTTTTAATTCATCTTTTGCCCTTTCGAGCTCTCTCATACCTCTTCCAATAGTTCTGGCAATTTTAGGGATTTCCTTTGGACCAAGGAGAAGCAGGGCAATTACTAATACTATTAGAATTTCAGTTGTTCCGATTCCAAACATTATGTTCACCAAGATAAACTGTCTATGCTTCAAAGGCTACCCCATTGTAGATCTATCTTCAATAATCTATGTCCGTCTGAGCAGCTTTAACTACTACTCTTTTTCTATAAATAGAGTAAAATGATTCAAGCTAAAAAGATAAATTTTATAGGATAGGAGAGTCAAAATGAAAGCAATAATATATCACGAAGTCGGCGAAGTAGATGTACTAAAGCACCAAGATGTAGATGTGCCTCAAATAGGGGATGATGAAGTATTAATCCGCGTAAGAGCCTCGTCACTAAACCATCTTGATTTAAGACTTAGAGCCGGAAAGTCTCCAAGGCCAGTGGATCTGCCTCATATTGGCGGGATCGATGTCGCTGGTGATGTTGAAGAAGTCGGTGCAAATGTGACAGATATAACTCCAGGCACAAGGGTTGTTGTTGATCCAACTGTTAAGACGCCAAAGGGTAATTTAGTTGTTGGTGTTAACCTTCAT
>JBCCIH010000209.1 GCA_039028315.1 Thermodesulfobacteriota bacterium
AGACCATTAGAAGGGTAGTGTTGAAGGTACTTCTAATTTAATCAAATCTTGGAAGGCTTTTTCAATAGATCCTTGTGAGAAGGTGGAAGCGGAGTTTAAATATTTTATCTAATTTAATTTCCCAGTCAAAATCACTATCGAGACCATTTGTGAAAAGCATAAGAAACTTCCTCGGGTTCATCATTCTGGTGTATATCCTCATCTCAGGGATCATTGGGATCATTAAGAAAAAGCAAATAGATTTTCCCAGATGTGAGGATAAAGTAGAGGTGATCAATAGGAGTAATGATAGATGGCATCAGAGAGAATGGGAGCTAGTTAACTCATCTGCCTCTTTCTGCACGACTTATAAGTCGGAAGAGGCCTTAAGTCTCCGAGTAGGTGATCAAAGAAATGAGATGATTGTGGATCTAGATGAATACGAAGATTTCTGGGGTGGCGTCTACAAGAACCTGGTATTGGATAGCAAGTCCTACATTCACTTTATGGTAGATTCATTGAAGGGAATATCCCAGGAGCAAGGACTTACAAAACCCGAACTTGCAGAGCTGGTAGTCACTTTTGTGCAGGACATACCCTATAGCTATGTGCTTTCTCGCGATTGTGCCTCAAGAGATACGGGAGATTCACCATGTATTGGCCATGTTGCCATGGGGATCTTGTCGCCTTACGAGTTTTTGCATTCGCTTTATGGTGATTGTGACACTCGGTCGGTTTTGATTTATACACTACTAGAGGAGTTGGGGTTTGATCCGATGATCGTGGTGAGTGATGAATATGCACATGCCATGTTAGCGTTAAACGTTGCATCTTCAGGTGACTACTTGATGCACCAAGGGAGGAAATATTACTTTTGGGAAACCACAGCAAAGGGTTGGCCATTGGGTATGTTGCCTCCCAACACTAAGAATATTAATTACTGGAAAATCGCACTTGTCAATGAAATGAGTATGTGAAAATCATCTCAGCATGTACCTTACAAAGCCCAACTTCTAACACATGAATCCTAACATCGCAATCCTGGCCCTCATTGAAATCGTTTCTGCCATTACTATCGGCATTTTTATTCTGGCTCTCACTTACAAAATTGTTCAATGGGTAGGCAGGAAATATTATCGAATCCAAGACTATAATCTGGCCTACAGCATCTTCGTATCAGCCATCATTTTAGCTGTTGGGATTATGATCAGCGGGATCGTTCAGCCTTTGATTTCTTCATTTAGAATTCTAAACCAAAGTGCCAACACTTTCATGATTGCATTCAAGTATGTCGGCATTGGGGCGGTTTACATTGCTATTGCCTACACGGCAACCATCTTGATCGGACTCATTAGTACTTTTCTTTATTCCAAACTCACACCCATCGATGAGTTTGAAGAGATCAGAAAAAACAATGTAGGTGTGGCGCTGATCATATCAAGTATCCTGATCACGTTGACTCTTCTTTCAAAGAATGGAGTGGTGCTTTTAATTGAGGCTATCGTTCCTTATCCGGAGTTACCACCAATTTAATCACTCATTCCTCAGCACACTTGTTGGGTTTTTTCTTGCTGCCGAACAAGTCTGTGTGATGATTGTTGCCGAACAAAGGATAAGAAGAAACAAAATACTTCCTCCCACTTCTAGAACTGAGATATTCGTTCGATAGAAGTTTTGAGCAAGGATCACTTTGTCAAAGAGCAGATAGCAAATCGGTGAACCGATAAGAATAGCCCAAAAAACCATCTTCATAAACCCTTTGGAGAGTAAAAAAATTAGGGTCTTCTCTGTTGCTCCAAATGTCTTACGTATGCCGATCTCTTTTAGCCGTGTTTCGGTTGAATAGATCGCCATGCCAAACAGGCCAAGACAACTAATTGAGATTGCCAAAAACCCTACAAATCCGAATAGTTTCATAACATCTACCAGGAATTGATAATAGTCTTCAATTTGATCATCCATGAAGGCAGAATACATGTTGTTTTTGCCGTCGATTTCATCCCACACGTCTTCAAGCCTTTCCACCGAAGAAATGATGTCTGTGGTATTGAGTTTAATATTAGCAAATAGAAAATTGTCTGAGGTGAGCATCACAAAACTGCTAATGGGTTCCTCCAGGTTTACATAGTGGAAGTCCTCTATCACTCCTACGATTGTTAGTGATTGACTGCCATACCGAAAGGTAGTCCCCACAGTGTTTTGAGGATTTTCTAATCCAAAATCTCTAACAAACTGCTCATTAACAACAATGGATTGACTCTCACCATCTCGCATTGATCTACCAGCAAGGAGGTTGAGTCCAAAATTATCCAGATAGCTTTCGTTGATGGTCATTGAATTTACCCAAACCGAATCCTGGTTTCGTTGATCAACCAATTGCAAGGATTCAAGTGAGCCAACTCCCGGAATGATTGAGGAAAATGACACTTCTTCGACCTCTGCGAGTTTACTCCATTCGGTACGAAGAATGGACGGATCATTCCCTTCCAAAGGAACGTTGAGGATATTTTGTGTTTCAAAACCAAGATCATAATCCAGCGAAAACCGATACTGCTTGTTGGTAATGGCAATGGCTAGAATAAAAATCATGCTAATGGCAAACTGTGCCACGATGAAGGTTTTCCGTAAGTTGATTCGACCTAGCGTCCTCAAGCCGTTGTTACTTCGAAATGCATTGAGCGAGGAAAGTCTTGAAAAATAAAGAGAGGGAGCCATACCTGCGATGAGTCCGGTTGCTACAGCGAATAGTGTAAACCATCCAATTAAAGGTAAGGAGAGCTCAAGGTTAATCACTTCATTGGCTCGGGGAATCAACGCGATAAATTCTGATCTGATAAGCATAAATATGAGCACGCCAATAGCCAAAGAAATCAGAGACAAGACGATTGCCTCAATAGTAAATTGAAAATACACTGCCTTCCCATTGGCACCATTTAATTTTCTAATTCCAACTTCGCGTGCTCGTCGCAATGCCCTGGCCATCGATAGGTTGGTATAATTGAAAATTGCTGAAAGCAGGATTGCTCCGGCTATTACCGATAAAATGATAATGGGCAGAAAGATCATTTTAGGGCCAATGGAATCTGAAACATCAGGCCCGGGAAGAATTTTGTCCATTCGCTGCATCTCGAACGTATAGGTCACTTGATCCGCATTGGGATAAAATCGATCAGAGGCATTTGTTAGCCATGCGTTTACCTCACTTACCATTTCTTCAGTAGGGAGATATAGGTAGTTGTAGAAGGTAAAGACCGACTGCCAGTCATTATATGAATTATCAAAAAGCCCTTGATTGGCCATGAGGGGGATTGAGCTGAGTGAGGCGATCACTTCATACTGAATATGGGAAAATTTGGGTGGATCCTTGAGGATTCCCTTAATGAAAAATGTTCCAAGACCGCCAATTGAAATTTCTTCCCCAATGACATCCGTTCGTTCGTAGGTTTTGGTTGCCAAGCTTTCTGTGATTAGAATAGAGTACGGATCACTTAACGAGGTGGCTTTATTACCAGAAAGGAGTTCAAATGACATGAAATCAAAGAAGTGTTCATCAGCGTAGATTCCTCGAACCTGGATTTTCTTACCATTCATTTCTGCTTTCCCGTTTAGCCTTCTTCCAAGCTGTGTAATGGAAATGTCTTCGAAATCTTCTTTGAGATTGTCTTTGAAATTGTCTTTGAAATTGTCTTTGAAATTGTCTTTGGAATTGTCCTTGAGAATGTCTTTGAAATTGTCTTTGA
>JBCCIH010000210.1 GCA_039028315.1 Thermodesulfobacteriota bacterium
AGTATTTCAGGTTTCATGCTCACAGCCTGTAGTGAGGGTGGTGCTAGTGATTCTGATAATGTAAATCGTATATTTCAATGGGGTGCTGATAACCCTACTTATCTTACATCTAGGGCTAAACCGTCAGAAGTAGTCGACCCGACAGGAATAGGCGTTGGCGGTGCTCCGGGAGGAGAAATAATAGTTTTTGGCGGCAAAGCTTTAATAACAGATTCTAGTGGCGCTGTTAGTGAATTGGACGATGATGACGAAATTGCCGTAATTGGTGTCATGTCTAATTTTCAAGCCGACTACACAACCGTTACTACTGACACTGTCGGCTGTGAGGATGATCTTGCAGATTATTTAGATGATATTGTAGGTGATGACGAAGTCGACCGTTTGGCTGTATTCTTAATACGCGGCACTTTTTCATCAATAGATTATGCAGTGGAGGCCGGTGTAATAGAGGACACCCCTATATTCAGTATCGAGGACGTATCCGGAACGATGGTTGGCTATAAAAGCCCGTATTATTTCGGTGATGATACTTTTGTTGTAGAAAATATTACAGTTGGTATAGCTGAATTTCCTTGGCATGTACATTTTATCTCTGATGACGAAACAATAATGGGACACGTAAGGGAATGTGAGATAGACCCAGGCAATGACGTAGAGATCGCACTTGCAAATATTTTTGACCTGCAATTAAATTATCAAGACTGAGCTGCACACTCTGTTTACAAATATAGAGACCTGCTATTACAATAAATAAACTTAAATACTTATATTGAAATATATAGATTAAACTGAGCCAATATTTTCAGTAACTATAGTCTTATTATTTCTTTCTCAATTCTATTCTTGTTTTCAGTGTTTTACTACTTTTATATTTATAACATATTTGTGTATTTTTAGATATTTCATATACTTAAACTAGGTGGTAAAATCTAGATGGTAGGTAGGTAAAACACATGAAAAAGCGTAATTCGTCAGACGTGTCACGTCGCCAATTTTTAAAAACCGGTCTTGTTGCTACTGCTGCGGCTGCAACTGTTGGAAGCTGGAGTTACTCCTGTGGTAGTGATATGACAAATAACAATAATGGTCCTCTACGGGTTAGATCAAACGTAACTAGTATCAGCAGTGATGCACGAGAGGAGCTTGTGGACGCGATACATTTTCTAAAGAATCTGCAGTCACCATTTGAACCTTCTCTATGTTTTTATGACCAGATGGTTCGTTTTCATCAGTTAAGTGTTATTAATGCTACATTGACATTTGGATATAGCGTCTCTCACCAGTGCCCCTCATTTCTCCCCTGGCACCGCAAGATTTTAATGCTGTTTGAAAATGCAGTCCGAGTTCACATTCGTGAAGACTTTGCTCTGCCTTATTGGGATTGGACAGATGAATCTAGTCTTGATATAGTTTTCTCCGATGATTTTATGGGACCTTCTTTAGGAAATGAAGATGATAACTATTCAATTAGTACTAGTTCTTTTGCTAAGGGATTGTTTTCAATTAATTTGACAGCTTCTCAGATCTCGAGTGATGGCAATCAGGCTTCCAATTGTCCATTTCCCTTTATTACCAGAGGTCCAAAATCTGTAGATCTACCAACAGCAGAAGATGTAGAGGAATTGCTAGAGGTTACTACATATGATTCACCTCCGTTTGATGTTGATGCTGATATAGATGAGAGCTTTAGGAACTATCTCTTGGGTATCTCACCACTCCAACTGCATTCTGTACCGCACGTATGGCTCGGCGGACAGTGGGACTCAGATATATCCGACGGCACATTTGATTCGACAGAATCTTCGACATTTGTGGGTACCATGTCAGCCCTGGATTGCTCTCCTAACGATCCGGTATTTTGGATTCATCATTGTAATGTTGACAGAATATGGGCGGCTTGGGAAGCACGATACGGTGCATCGTATGAGCCTGAATCTGGGTGGAACGAAGGATGGAATCTAAACGATGAGATGTATCCATATACTGAGTATAGTGATAATCCTGAAATGATGAAAGAGGGTATAACAAATGCTTCAATGCTCGACTTCGAGACACTTGGTTATACCTACGATGATTTATACGAATAAAAAATTAATCATAATGATCTCAATCTTGCTTACAGCACGCTAATTGGCTTCCTCTAAGCAATAACTTCTACATTCTGCATCATTCCAAGGTCTTCATGATCTAGTATATGGCAATGAAGAACAAATTCACCTGTGAAATCCAGGAACCGGGAGCGTATGGTTACGCTACTCTCTGGGTAAAAGTATTGTATCAAACCAAACATGCGTTTCCAAATATTCGCTTAACATAGCGTATTTACTATAGCGTATTTACTGGGGAAAAGTGGCGGAGCCGACGGGATTTGAACCCGCGACCTCTGGCTTGACAGGCCAGCGTTCTAACCGGGCTGAACTACGGCTCCGCGAGAAGTATTTCAAGTGGTGGGCGGTACAGGATTTGAACCTGTGACATCTTGCTTGTAAGGCAAGCGCTCTCCCGTGCTGAGCTAACCGCCCTCTGTATTAATGAGGGGTTAATATATAACTGAATTTAGGCCAGTTGTCTATAAAATAAGTTAGATATTTTGATTTTGTTTTCCGACCCATCCCGCTCCGCCACCGAAAACTCAGAACTAAACATTTCTGACCTCCCGATGCTGTGTCCTCAATAGTTTCCGCTCAACATTATGTACAAATCTTTAACCCCATCAATATTAAGCGGTATAACTAGTTAAAAAATATTTTGTTTGGTTCAAACGGTAATATTAGAAGGGCTGACTATTTCTAATCAGCCCCCTTATTTTCTAGTTTACATTAGCCCCTACTTCATCACCGATGGTCATGGTTGGAGGCGGTATAACAATATCTTGAAGAACTGGGGTTTCAGATACAATTGCCGCATCTAAAACATCATCCATATGCTCTACAAGCTTAATTTCTATATCCTTAAGGATAGAATCACGTATATCCCTAAGATCCTTTTCATTTTCATGAGGAATAATCACTGTTTTTACTTTTCCTCTATGAGCTGCAAGAATCTTCTCTTTTAGACCTCCTATCGGAAGAACTCTTCCTCTAAGAGTGATCTCTCCAGTCATTGCAACATCATGTTTTACAGGCTTTCTAATAAGCGCTGAAACAATTGCAGTTGATATTGCAATACCAGCTGAAGGTCCGTCCTTTGGAGTTGCGCCTTCAGGTACGTGAATATGAATATCTACTTTTTGGTGGAAGCCGCGCTCAAGCCCTAGCCTCTCTGCTCTTGATCTTACATAGCTCATAGCAGCCTGAGTTGACTCCTGCATAACTTCGCCAAGCTTACCTGTCACTGTGAAGTTACCTTTACCAGGCACAATTGAAACCTCAATTGTGAGCAGCTCACCGCCAACTTCTGTCCACGCAAGTCCTGTTGACATTCCTACATGATCTTTTTCTTCTATCTCACCATACTTAAATTTAGGTATCCCAAGATAGTTTTCTTTCTTAATAGTTGCCGGAGATAATTTAACTGTATGCTCCGGACCTTTCTTCACAACATCTCTAGCAGCCTTTCTGCATAGTGTTGCTATCTCACGCTCAAGCGTTCTAACGCCTGCTTCACGAGTGTAATATCTGATAACATCTAAAAGAGTGTTATCTGACATCTTAAGGTTATCCTGCTTAAGACCGTGAGCATCGCGCTGTTTAGGA
>JBCCIH010000211.1 GCA_039028315.1 Thermodesulfobacteriota bacterium
AGTTTTGAGCAGTTTGAAATACTACTAATTGCTTCGGTAGTTGCAGCGGCTTGTGCTATACCGGGTGTGTTTCTTGTGCTTCGCCGCATGGCAATGATGAGTGATGCAATAAGTCACGCCATACTTCTTGGAATAGTGCTTACTTTTTTTATGATTCCAGATATGTCCTCTCCAATATTGATCATAGGAGCGACTTTAAGCGGAGTCTTAACAGTTAGCCTCGTTGAGTTATTAAACAAAACCAAACTGGTAAAAGAAGATGCATCTATTGGGCTAGTCTTCCCGGTGCTATTTAGTATCGGCGTAATATTAATAGCGCGCTATGCTTGGTATGTGCACCTTGATGTACACTCAGTTTTGTTAGGAGAGCTGGCATTTGCGCCGTTTGACCGTCTAATAATTTTTGGAAATGATATTGGACCAAAATCCCTTTACGTAATGTTAGTAATTTTATTGCTGAATGTTCTATTCATATCCTTTTTCTACAAAGAACTAAAACTTGCCACTTTTGATGCCGGCCTGGCGGCAGCTCTTGGATTCTCGCCCGGCCTTATTCACTACGGGCTTATGAGTCTTGTTTCGGTTACCGCTGTTGGAGCGTTTGATGCAGTTGGATCTATTCTCGTCGTGGCACTTATGATTGCCCCACCGGCCGCCGCATATCTTTTAACTGACAATCTGAAGAAGATGATATTGCTTAGCGTTCTTCTGGGTATTATAAGCTCAGCTTTAGGGTTTTGGATGGCCATTTTACTTGACGCTAATATTGCAGGATCAATGGCAACTATGGCAGGAGTGCTTTTTGTAGTTGTATTTTTATTTGCCCCAGAGAGAGGAATTATTGCTATTGCCAAGCGCCGCTCTGAGCAAAGGTGGGAGTTTGCTGGTAAGATGCTGGCTATTCACTTGCTTAACCACGAGGGAACCCAAGATGAAGAAAATGAATCTCAGATAGAACACTTAGAACAGCACCTAAAATGGAAGCAGAGTTTTGCACGACGAGTAGTAAATTACTCTGTTAACAATGGTTTTCTTATTATAGACAATGGTAGGCTTGTTTTAACTAACACCGGAAGGGAATATGCTAAAGAATCAATAGTTGGAAATTGATATTAATCTTTGTCAGAAAGAGCTTGTTTTTTAGACATAATTATCTGCATTATCAGAGATAAGAAAACAAGACCCTTGTTGCCGTCATCGTCATCTTTTAAGGACTGTATATAGTCCATATTGTCTTTAACGGATTCATCATCTGGAGCTATTTGAAGAGCAGCTCTTAGCACTTCAAGCGCGTCATCATACCAACCCTTTTCAGCTAATGATAGTGCTAGTGAATTGTAAGCGGGGATAAAGCTTGGGGAAGCGTTAATAACCTCTCTAAATTTAGCAGCCGACTCATCAATCCAGCCAAAGTCAAAATAGCAGTTTCCTATAGAAAGATGTGCCCAGTTATCATTTGGGCAAATTTCCACATGCTTTCTAAATTCTTTAAGTGCTTCTCTGGTCCATCCCATGTCAAAGTAGCATAGACCAAGTTGGTAGAAAATTTCATCTCTAATGTAGTCGAGCTCAGATTCTGAGTTAAGACATTCTTCAAACTTCATAAGCGCATCTTCATATAGACCGGTCGTCCTGTAGGCTAGCGCAATATGCCATTTTGCAAATACGTTATCAGGGTCTACCTCGAGTGCTTGTTCAAATGAATCAATAGACTCACTGTATCTACTCATCCTGGAAAGCGTGATACCTAATTGTGTCCATATATATGGGTCTTCGGAATTTAAATTAAGAGCTTTTTTGAAATAGTGAATAGAAGTTTCGAAATCTTCCATTGCATCATAAGTTAGCGCAATTGAAAGATAAACATCAGGGTCATAAGGCGCAATCTCAGTTGCTTTTTTAAGCTCTTTAAGAGCTTCGCTGAAACGTCCAGCTTCTTTATAATCGTCGGCTGTGTTAAGTAGTCTTTCTAGCCTGCCCATTGGTTCCTTATCCTTTAGCCATTTAAATTCAGTAAAGAATATGTCCGGATACAAAGATTGTCAACACTCTGTATCTTCAACAATAAAATACAAATATTAAGAATGTATAAAAATTAACATACTTTTTTTATTGAATCTCAATTATTTCTCTCTGACGCATCTTTTTCGTCCTAGTTTCATCTTATTTATTACTATCTTTATATATTGTGCTAAGGGGATTTTCGGTTAAATGCATGTTGCAATAATTGGAAACGGAATAACCGGCGTATCAGCGGCCATAAGATTAAGAGGGCTCAAGCCTGATTGGAAAATTACTATGATCTCAGGTGAGTCTGATTATCATTACTCTAGACCAGCTCTGATGTACATATTCATGGGACATATGCGGTACCAGGACACTAAGCTCTATGAAAACAGCTTCTGGCAAAAAAATGATATCAACTTGGTAAGGGGCTGGGTGGCCGAGATAGATTCTGAGTCAAAGAGGCTCATTATGCATAACAGTGAGCCGATTCACTATGACAAACTTCTAATTTCAACCGGATCAAAATCAAATAAATTTGGCTGGCCTGGACAGGACCTCAAAGGTGTTCAGGGCCTTTATGATCTAATGGATCTAAATGAACTCTACGAGAATACTGTGGGGGCTAAAAATGCAGTCGTAGTTGGCGGTGGCCTTATTGGTATTGAGCTTGCAGAGATGCTTCACTCAAGGGGCATACATGTGACATTTTTAGTCAGAGAAAAGTCTTACTGGGATAACGTCCTGCCTGCTCAAGAATCTTTAATGATAAACCGCATAATAAAAAATGAAAATATGGAATTATTACTTGAAACAGAGCTTCAGGAGATTTTAGATGACGGCTCGGGCCGTGTCGGCGGTGTTATCACTAACAGGGGAGAGAAAATAAACTGCCAAATCGTTGGCCTAACAGCCGGGGTTAGCCCAAATATAGATCTGGCAAAGCAATCAAATATACCGAGCGCACGAGGCATTCTAGTTGATTTTGGCCTTCGCTCGCAGATCGAAGATGTTTATTGCGCTGGAGACTGCGCTGAGCTTATTACCCAAGGAGAGGGGCGTAATTTAATTCAGCAAGTTTGGTACACTGGAAAAATGCAGGGCAGGGTTGCTGCAGAGTCAATGGCCGGCTTGGATACTCTTTATGATCCTGGGATTTGGTATAACTCCGCAAAATTTTTAAACCTTGAATATCAAACCTACGGGCAAGTAAACAACGGTCAGGGACTTGTTGCTATCCCTGATGAAAAAAATCTTTACTGGGAACATAAAAACCATCTACATTCTCTAAGGTTAGTTCACGATGATAACAAAGTTCTAGGCGTAAACGTTATGGGTCTTAGATATAGCCACAAAGTCTGTGAGAATTGGATAAAAGAGCAAAGAAGCCCAGAGTATGTTTTGGATAATTTGTCCAAAGCTAATTTTGACCCGGAGTTCTTCAGAAAACACGAATCAGAGATCGTAGGAACCTTTAAGGAGCAGGTCGCATGATTGATTCCAAAACTCTAAATTACGAGTTTGATGAGGAAAAGAGCGGATTTCCAGAGCCTCCAAAAGCAGAAGTAAAGCCTCTTTCTATTTCTGAGAAACTCTCTTTGGGATTAGTTGGATTAGGGGTGCTGTTTTTTATAATTATGCTTTTTAACACCCCTCTAAGAGGAACCTGGAGCGGCTTTCTTCTAG
>JBCCIH010000212.1 GCA_039028315.1 Thermodesulfobacteriota bacterium
AAAGCTCGATAAAAAAACTAAAGAAAAATTCAACGGCAAAAACAATTATGAGGTAGACAATGAAAAAACCTAAATTATCTTTAGTTCTCTGCCAGCCAAATTTTATAGCCTGCTCTTTAGAAAATTTCTTCTCTGACATTTTCCGAGTTCCTCTCCTTTAATAAAATTCTTTTTGAATATTACTCTTTAATATTCACTTATACAACGTGTTGCTGTGATGACTTTATATAACTCTCGGATAATTTTTTATACACATAGGCTACGGCAATTACTACAGTTGGATAAGCTGCAAATAAACCAACTAGTAAAGCTAATGCTCCTGCAATCATAATTAAGATGATAAATATCAAAAAAAGAAGTAAGTTCCATTTAGCCCCTTGGGTTATTCGTCCGCTCTGCTTAAATGCCTCTATTACTCCCATGTTCTTATCTATAATTAAGAACATCGCAAATTGATATTTAATTGCCCAATATATGCCAGGTATAACCAAAAGGAACAAACCAATAAGCACTAGGATGCTGTAAAGAAAATAAGCTAGAAAGATCTTGTACATCTCTGGGAATGAAAAGGAGAGAATGTTTGGTGATTCGATCTTCTCATTATCGTATAGATACAGCCCTACTTTTATTGCAAGAATATATATAACAACCCCAATCAAGATAGATGCTATGTATGTAACAGCATATAAGAACTGTTGGCCTGAATTATTAAAAACTATCTGCAAGAGACCCGAGAAGGTTTGGATCACAAACCAAGTTGCACAAAAGACTATAAAAAATATTAAATTGTGTTTTGTCCTCTGCCAGCCAAACTTAATTGCTTGTGTTTTTGAAAAGATACTCTCAGACATATCAGCACCACATTAAATCGCAACATATAACTACTACAATTTATACTTAATAAATTAATAACATAGGATTATTAGTACCTACTAACAGGGAAGTTGTCTAGATTACTCAGGCCATCTTGCCGAAAAAAATATGCGCTGGTAAGGGAAAAACACTGGAACTTTTGGATATATATCTCTAAGGCGCTCACGGTAGCAATTCATAAAATCGCTATGCAGCTCTTTGGGTAATCTTTCAAAATATGGAAGAAGCGCTGTTCCCGAAAGCCACTCCACTATGGCATCGACATTATCTAGGACATGGGGATAGATTTTCTCAAACACATTTATATCCTGTGCACCTATGTCATATAAAATCTCTGAGTACTCTCTTATTGTTAGAACCGACCACTCCCTTTGCCATCCGCCTAGAGCACTAAAGTATGGTTCCTCATTAGCGATATCCGCAATTGTAGTCTGTGTAGGATGGTTATGGTTTGCCGGCATTTGAATAGCTATCTGGCCATTTGGGTTTAGCATCGAAACCAGCTTTGGGATTAGCTCTTGATGGTTGTCGACCCACTGCACAGCGGCATTAGAAAAGATTAGATCCCACTTGCCTGAAGCTTCTGCAATCGGACATAACTCATAGCTTAGACCTTGCTTGCTAAGTTGTGAGGCCTTCTCTAACATCTCACTTGAGCTATCAATCCCAAGCATCGTGCTTTCAGGCAGCATATCAGCTACCAATTTTGTTAGCTCACCTGTCCCGCACCCCAGATCCAATGAAGAGATAGATTCTCTAACCTCGATCAAATCCATTAAATCTTTAAAAGGGGCAAAGCGCTCTTTCTGATATTTATGATACAGCTCAGGATTCCAAGACATTTGTTACTCAGTATGAAAGCTTCTGATTCAAAATGCAAAGGATAAATTATATGTTATCATTGATGCCCATTCCAGAGCAGTAAAGGAATAATGATGCAAACAATTCTCTACATAGCCATCGGGGGCGCAATAGGGGCTATCTTAAGATACTCAATCTCAGGATATGCGTATAAAAATTTTGAAGGCAATCTCCCCTGGGGAACAATAGCTGTTAACCTGATTGGATGCTTCGCTATAGGGTTTTTGTGGAATGTCTTTGAAAACCTTGCTCATTCCCCAAACACAAGAGCATTTATATTCATTGGCATTCTCGGAGCTTTCACTACATTCTCAACTTTTGGTATTGAAAGCTTTCACCTTTTTAGGCAGGGAGAGATAAAATTTGGGATATTAAACATTCTGATCAGCAACATAGGCGGAATCGGGCTTGTGTTTGCCGGCTACTATGCCTCCAAATACATTTTGAGTACAGTGAAATAATATTATATAATAATTAATACTGTTTAGAGAGAATAGTTAAACAAGTTTCGATTATGTCTAATATGCGTTGTTTATAGCCTGGCTTGAAGGGGCTTAACAACTTATTTAAACTAATGTTAGTTATTGCAGTCAGGAAAAGAATATGAAGATTGCAGTTGGCAGTGATGAAAGAACACATGTAACAGATTATGTTGTCCAAGAGCTTAAAAAGCAGGGACATGAGCTTGAGCTCTATGGACCGCTCAATGATGAACAGATCCAATGGACTGATGTTGCTCATCAGGTGGCACAGAGCGTAAAAGACGGACAATCAGAGCAGGGAGTTCTTTTTTGCTGGACCGGCACAGGAGTCAGCATTGCAGCAAACAAGGTACCTGGAATAAGGGCGGCTCTATGCGGGGATGCACAGACCGCAGAGGGTGCTAGAAAGTGGAACGATGCAAATGTACTGGCGATGAGCCTTAGAACAACTTCGCAGATTGTGGCGAAAGAGATCTTAGAGGCCTGGTTTAGCGCTGCTCCAGAGGAAGATGAGAAAGAAAATATTAGTAAAGTAACACAGATCGAAAGAAAATATACGAAATAGAGATGATTGGAGATTTGAATGAAAAAAGATAATTACAATGTTGCAATTGCAGGCGCGACAGGTGCAGTTGGTCAGGAAATGATGGACATTCTAAAAGAGAGAAATTTCCCTATTGGAGAGCTAAGACTCCTTGCCTCAGAACGCTCTGCTGGAAAAGAGCTTGAATTTAATGGCAACAAAATCGAAATCCAAAAACTTGATGAAAACTCTTTTGATAATATAGATATTGCGCTTTTTTCAGCAGGCGGCTCAAGAAGCAGGGAATTTGCCCCGGCTGCTGCAGGCGCTGGGGCTGTGGTAGTAGACAACAGCTCAGCGTTTAGAATGGATGAGGAGGTACCGCTTGTAATTCCTGAGATAAACCCAGATGCAGTCTCGGGTTTTAATAAAAAAGGTATTGTGGCCAACCCGAACTGCACTACAGCAGTCACAGTGATGGCTCTTAAACCTCTTCATGATCTAGGGAAAATTAAAAGAGTTATAGCCTCGAGCTATCAAGCCGTATCAGGCGCAGGCGCTCAGGCAATTGAAGAGCTGCGAACCCAGACAATGGCATGGGCCAATTCTGAAGAAATAAAGTCAGACGCCTTCCCTTATCAGATTGCCTTTAATCTACTGCCTCAGATAGACAGCTTTACAGATAACGGCTACACAAAGGAAGAAATGAAGCTTCATAATGAAACAAGAAAGATACTTAGTGATACCCAGATGTCATTAACCGCAACCACCGTCAGAGTACCGGTATTCAGGGCGCACTCTGTTTCAGTAAACATCGAGACTGAAAAGAAAATTAGCGTGGATGAGGCAAAAGAGGCACTAAACAGTTTCCCAGGCGTTAGAGTCTTGGATAACCCGGGGGAGCTTCAGTATCCTATGCCAATAGATGTAGCAGG
>JBCCIH010000213.1 GCA_039028315.1 Thermodesulfobacteriota bacterium
AAGACCAAAAAATCTAAAATTCTCATTCGTAGCGATTTTGTCATAAACTCTTGTAACTGATTTAATTTTCTGATGATCCGGAGCAACGCCGGAGCGCACTAGCCCATGAGGGGTAGGGAGTTTATCAAACATATCGATGGAAAAATTATGGTCCTGTTGCTTAAATAAATGCTCTGCAGCATAAAAACCCGCTGGACCAGAACCTATTACAGCAACTCTAATTTGATTATGAATATCATTCTCTTCTTGGGTCATTTTAAATATCCTGTTTATATTAAATTTAGTCTATAATTATAGAAATCAAGCTTTTTGGCTCAAAAATATACCAAATCTTACCATCTCAACTCATTTTGTATAGATTTACAAAATCCAAGCCAGTGTCACTATCTGTGAATATACGGTAGTATTATTTAGTCGCGGTATTAATTACGAACTTTATGGACTTGATTTAATAACAGTTATTCTTCAATCTTAATGTTCGGGGTCTTGATTCATCTATGAGCACTGGCAATTTAATTGACAGGGCGGATTTTCACCTGAAAATCGTCCAGGAAATAAGCGATTTAGTAAATAAATCAACGGGACTTAATACAATCCTAAAGAGGGTTGTCAATAAAGTTGCAAGCTCTCTTCATTTTGATGTCGTATCTGTATATGTGTGGGATGAAGAACAAGATCAACTATATTTAAGATCCACTAAGGGGTTATCAGTAAACCCTCTTAAGGACCCTATTACTCTTAAGCCACAAGAAGGATTGACCGGTTTAGTATTTCAGACCTCAAGACCGCTTACTGTAATGCCGGCATCAAAACATCCTCGCTATAAATATTTCCCTGAAATTGGAGAGGAAGAGTATGAGAGCTATATTGGCGTTCCGATTTTGCTCCAAAACAGATGCATCGGTGTGCTTGTAGGACAGACTAAAGATGAGAGACCTGTTAATCCTGCTGAGGAGATGCTATTTGAAATCATTGCATCACGTTTAGCAGGACTCCTAGAAGTAGCTGACAGACTTGAGAGATTAAAAACGCCTTCAATTGTTAAGCATGAAACGAGAACTTACCAAGGAAAAGGAGTTTCAAACGGTATAGCTATTGGGAATGTGTTTTTGTTCAGAGGACTGTTTCAGCAAATAAGGGCTGATGACTCTGATAAGTCAGACCCTAAAGTGGAAAAGAAAAGGGTAGAGCAGGCGCTTTTAGATGTAGAGGCGGATCTTGAAAAACTTATTAAGACCCTTGATTCGGAAAAAATACTTTCAAAAGCTGAAATTGAGATCTTCAGAGCTCACTTGTTAATGATTCAAGGCAAAACTCTTCGTAATGCCATGTTTGATAAGATCAAAAAAAAGAACATTACCGCAGAGCTGGCAGTGGTAGAGGCTATAGAAGAGATTGCCCGTCAGTTTGAAAATCTAAACGATAGGTATTTAAGAGAGAAAGCCCAGGACTTTAGAGACATCGGCGAGAGAATACTCCATGACCTTCTAAAAGTTAAAAATGGACATCAGTACTCAGCAGAGCCTGAAGAAAACTCAATTCTAATAGCAAATGATATTGGTCCTTCATTTATTTCAATGCTTTTTAAAAATGCTGTTTCAGCAGTTGTGATAGAAAAGGGCGGAGAAACATCTCATGCAGTTATTATAGCAAAATCCCTTGGAATACCTGCGGTAGTCGGAATTGATAATATATGTAACCTGATAAGACCTGGAGAAAAGTTAATTGTTGACGGAAAGACCGGGTTTATTTTTTCAAACCCTGATGAAACATTAATTTCTGAATACAAGAACACCTACTCAAGCATTATCAAAGTGCGCGAGGTAATTGACCGAGAAGGAACAGAGGTTAGAGGTGAGAAAGCTCTAGGTGTAAAGCTCAACGCAAATATTGGTTTTCCAACCGATATTGAAACCGCAAAGACTTACGATATTAATAACGTGGGACTATTTAGGACCGAGTTTGCTTTTACTCAGTATGAAAAATGGCCTAAGGTACGTGAGCAGCTTAGGATATATAAAAACTTAGCCAAAAACTTTGACGGATATATCACTGTCAGAACATTAGATATCGGGGCAGATAAACTTTTGCCTTACTTTGATTTTCCTAAAGAGGAAAATCCTCTTTTAGGACTTAGAGCAATAAGATTTTCAATGGAATACCTTGATCTATTCAAGGATCAGATTAAAGCTATTCTGCTTGCAACTAAAAAGGGATATAAATTTAAGATTATGCTTCCAATGATCACAAACCTTTGGGAAGTTGAAACCGCGAAAGATATTATCGAGGATTTAGCCAAAGAGATAGGCATTTCATCTGAAGATCTGCCCGATTTAGGCGTCATGATGGAAGTGCCGGCTATGTTATATCAACTAGATGAGTACAATGATTTAATTGATTTTCTCTCGATCGGAACAAATGATTTAATCCAGTATGTACTAGCAGTGGACCGTAACTCAAACATGGTAGGCCATTTATATTCAGCCTTTCATCCTGCTGTGCTCAGGCTGCTTAATGATGTACACCTAAAATCACAATACTTGGGCATGGACGTCTCAGTATGCGGTGAGCTTGCAGGAACACCTTCAGGGGCAATGTCTTTAATGTCTCTTGGTTATAACCAACTCAGCGTCTCTCCTGCAAATGTTCCTACGATAAGATATCTATGCAATAGAATAGATAAGGATTTACTAAATACGGTTAGACACAAAATATTAAACACCAGGAAAAAAACGGACATTGAAAGATTTATGATTGAGACTCTGGAATCTATAGACCCTGCACTTATTGAGATTGAATAATAGATGCATCTTTCCTTTTAAACTGATTAAGGTATTTTTTACAGCCTACCGATGAAAGTTAATAGAATTCAGATAATACTTTTTGTACTAACTGTAATTACCACTTTTGTAACGGGCCTATCTTTTGGCGGCACGATGCTGAGCGCCGTTTCCTTCTCGGTCGCACTTTTATTTATTTTAGGCTCTCATGAGATGGGTCATTATTATTACGGCAAGAAGTATGGAGTTGATATAACTCCTCCTTATTTTATTCCAGCGCCGCCGATAATTTCACCAATAGGAACTTTTGGAGCCTTTATAAAAATTAAATCGCCTATATCTACAAAAAGGGCATTATTCGATATTGGAATAGCAGGACCGCTTGCAGGAATAGTTGCTTCCATACCGGTCTTGATTATAGGAATTAAACTATCAACAACAGTACAAATAGAAGAGCATCTTACATCCGAAGGTGGGCTTGTTCTCGGCACACCAATTATAATGGGGCTTTTCTCTGACGTTTTCTTTGGGCCAATTCCAGAAGGATATGATTTATATCTTCACCCTGTTGCCTTTGCTGGTTGGGTAGGGTTATTTGTCACGGCGCTTAATCTAATTCCTTCGGGGCAGCTTGACGGGGGGCATATAACTTACGCACTGTTTTCAAAAAAATATCATAAGTACATTTCAATGGCGATGATAGCGCTACTTTTAATTTTTGGAATTGGGACCGAACCATTGTTACAAGCAGGAGCTAACTTATTCGGTAGCGGATTTGAGTGGTTCACTCAGAGTGTGCCGGTGCTAGAAGGATGGCCGGGCTGGATTCTAT
>JBCCIH010000214.1 GCA_039028315.1 Thermodesulfobacteriota bacterium
CATGAACATCCTCTTAATTATGTATTTATCCAATAAATTATCATAATTATTAACAATTGCCACAAAGACGATGATTTAATATCATCTAACTTGGAATCGCTGAGTCTGGAGTGGAATACAAAAAGGGAGCCGGCACGCATGGCACCAAGCTCCCTTTAAGAAATTGTTTAGAATTTTTATTTTAAGCTATGGACTGTCTTCTTCTAATAACAATAAATCCAACTATTCCAAGAACCAAGGTCATGGCCATTAATCCCCACTGGGAAAGGGTAGGTACGTTTCTTGGAGTTGGTACAAATATGAGCCCGTTTGAGCAATTGGGTAATTGGCCTACCACAGTTAGCTCTCCTGTAGTCGTATTGATGATGTCCAGTGTTGACTCTGGAAAACTAAAAGGATCAACTGGCTCACGGTTTGTCATGTATAGCTGTTGGCTTGCAGGGTGAAATGCTAATGCGTTAGGTAGCGCCTCATCTTGACTTAAGACCACAGAATTAGTAATCATAGCGTTTGTTTGGTCAACTGTATTGATCCTAGCTGGCCCGGGTCCGTTTGCTGCCCAAAATAGTGTTCCGTCATCTCTTATAGCAAGGCCGTTTCCAGCGCCTGGTGAATCAATATCTCCAATTATAGTAAGCTGCCCATTATTTTGGTTAATTGCACCCAAAAAGTTAGGGCCCCCGGGAAAATTGCAGTTTCTAACAACTCCATAAAGAGTATTAGTTGTAGGGTCATATGTAATACCTGGAACCCTTCCACACTCACCGGGGTTGTTCTCATTTCCTATCACGCCAATTAGAGTTCCCTGTCCAGTTATAGGATTAATCTCGATAAGTACAGCGGTCCTGCTACCATCATCCATGTTTGCTGTACCTACCAGGCGGCCGTCTCCAAGGATTGCAAGACTTGTTAAACCGTTAAATCCAACAGGTCCTATTAACGAAGAGGTCGCATCTTGTGGGTTTACTAAATAAAGCGAACTATTTTCACCCGCTGGATTTGAGTCACATTCTTCAGTAGCACCAACATACAAAACTGCATCCTGCGCTATTGTGTTAATTGAATATCCAGCTGTTAAAACTATTATAGTTAGAGCAAAAAGTATAATTCTCATCAGACATCCTCCAAAAAATTTTTATAGCTTATGCGCTAACTTGTCTTCTTCTAAGAACAATAAAACCAGCGGTTCCAATAACTACAGCCAATGCAATCAATCCCCACTCTGATATCGTAGGCACTTGAGCAACATCGCATCTGGCTAAGAAAACCTGTTCCTCGTCCATAGCTTCGTTTGATTCAAAATTCGGTTGACCAGAAAATGCTATCTCTGTGCAGTCTGCACTAGGTGTTGGTGTGATAATCCTTCCATCTGAAAGATTAATACCAACCTGAGTGAATGTCTCTGAAGCTAAATCGTAAATAAATACCTGCCAGTTATTTAAAGGGTTTTGACCCGTCAAATCTTGAGTTGAACTGAAAACAATACAAGTGCCATCAGCGTTTATAGCAGGATCATTATTACTTGCCGGTTGATTTGTTAGTTTGGTAAATACATCCTGATCTAAATTATAAAAGTATACTTGGTCATTGCCCATTGGACCCGTGCCGCCGGCAGGATCACCTCTTGCTAAAAATGTTATGAGATTTGCCGTGCTGTCTACGCCAAATTTCTCAGCCCTGCTATCTACGCCCGATTGTCCAAAAGTCAACTGTTTAAGTGAATCGTCAGGTTCTATTAAATAAATTTCTGAATTACCATCAGGATTTGTACCAAGGATATTTCCAAAGGCGCTAAAAATCACTAAACTGCCGTCAAAGTTGGTAGGTGTTGTTTGTATAAAGTTTACAGTTATGTCAGTTCGTTGAGTAGTAACTCCAGTATTTATGTTGTACTGAAATACCTGCTCGTTGCCTCCAGGGTTACCGCCCCCTATATCAGCATCAGAACTGAAGGTGATGATATTACCTAGGGTGTCGATGAAGGGATCTTCATTCTTTTCTGGTTCACCAGCCACTAACGTATTTATTCCCGTCGTTCTGTTAAATAAAAATACTTGCGCTTCACCAGATGAGCTATAGTCATATGTAATTAGTTCTCCGTTTGGCGATAAGCTGGGAGTTCTATTAGTCCCTGTAGTTGTAGAGCTAATCTGGTTAAATGTTCCTTCCAATATATCGTAGTAAAACATTTCATCATTGTTCTCAGGATTTTCTCCTGTTATGTCAGACCTTGATTGAAAAGCAATGATAGTTCCATCGGCGCTTATAGCGTTGTTATCTGACTCCTGTTCTTGATCAAATGTCAGCTGCTCTATATCACACACAAGACGTGCATGCGAGCTATGATTCAATCCTATAAGTACTAAGAAAAGTACTACAGATATAGAGATGCTTGCGGCTTTCGTTTTCATTGATCCCCTCCTTAAGGAAAAACAATTAGAACTATAATACTATTTTTTTTAGTAATGTATAGACATTTATCTATAAATTCTGCTACTTTTTAGTTTTATGCCAATGCTCCTCAATTTCCTCAAGACTAAGCCCCTTTGTCTCGGGCATATAGATATAGACGTAGACAAATGAGACCACGCAGAGCACGGCATAGAGCCAGAAAGTGTCAGGTCTTCCCAAAGCTTCGATCAAACTAAGAAATGTAAGGGTGACAATCAGATAGGTGGCCCAGATAACTGCAGTTACAACACTCATGGCTATTGCCCTTACGCTAAGCGGATAAATTTCTGAGATTACTAGCTGAACCACTGTTCCGGGTCCAATGGTCCATGCGGCCACAAAAAATATTAGACTGGCAACTGTCAGATATCCAAGTAACCCTCCGCCAGATTTTTGCATGAAAAAGGTTAGGCCCATTACTATTAGGGCTATACACATTCCAGCCAGACCAATAAGCATGGTGGGCCGCCGTCCAAGTTTGTCCATAACATTCATTGCAACTATGGACATAATAACAAAAACAATTCCTACTCCTACAGTTTGAAGAATTGCGGTTGAGGCCGAATGAAAACCCGCAAGCTCAAAAATTGTCGGGGCATAAAACGTGGCGAGCGAAAGCCCGGTGAGCTGTCTTATCATAGCAAGACCCAAGCCCAGCGCTAGAGCAGGTCTTATAATAGGTGCAAACAACTCACGCCAGTCGGGTTTGGTTTGTTCAAGGGCATCCTTAATACTAGAACACTCTTCATCAACCTCAGCCGTTCCCCTTATGCGCATCAGGATGTCTTTTGCCTTATCATCAAAGCCGTGCTTGATAAGCCATCTTGGACTTTCGGGAAGAAAATACATACCTACAAAAAGTAACAGTGCCGGCACAAGCCCCACGGCAAACATAATTCGCCACTGGCTATATGCTGCAAAGGCATAATCCACAAGATAGGAAATTAGAACTCCGCTTAAAATTGCAATTACAAAAATTGAAACGAGCCTTCCGCGGTTATTTGCGGCTGACATCTCTGAGATGTAAAGTGGGACCGCAAAAGAAAGTATGCCAAACGCGGCTCCTACAACTATTCGTGCAATAATCAGCATCAATATGCCGTTTGCCAGCACTGTGCCAAGAACACCAACAAATGAAATCACGGCGCTTATA
>JBCCIH010000215.1 GCA_039028315.1 Thermodesulfobacteriota bacterium
CATGTTTGACCCTCCTTTTCCTAACGGATCTATGCTTTGTTATTTCACTTCACTGTATTTGAACCAATTTGACGATCTAGTAATTGATAAGATGATTACTAGTTTTATTAAACGTCCAGCAAAGATTTTACCTTTTGTTCTACAAGATCTAAGCGGAGCGAGTATGAGAGTATCCGCTGATAAAACCGCATTTGGTGATCGTAGCGCGCCCTATCTACTAGAGCTTAATTCTGCTTGGTTAGATCCTAAAGAATCAGATTTCAACATTTCATGGACAAGGGAAAATATGGCTAAGTTCAAGGAGTTTTCTACTGGCGCCACCTATCTAAATCACTCTGGGTTTAACGAAGAGGGAGAGAAATTGGTAAAGAGAACCTATGGTGCTAATTATGAAAGGCTTAGACAAGTAAAGAAAAAGTATGATCCTTCAAATTTGTTTAGAGTAAATCAAAATATTACTCCAGGATAATACATGTTTTCATTTCTAGACCCACTGTGTTAGGATATGAAAACTAACTGCTGTAAAACAAAATTTCACAGGAAACTCTAAATGAGTGATATAAATTCAAACAAAGCCGAAGGATACAATTACGAGTCATTCAAGCCAAAATACTATAATTTTTTTGATTTCAAAGGCCCTAAAGCGGGCGAGCAGGTCATCGATTTTGAAGCTACTACGCTTAAAGGAGAGAAGGTGAAACTTTCTGACTACTTTGGCAAGTGGATAGTTCTAGAATCGGGCAGTTTTTCGTGTCCGATGTATGTTGGAAATATTTTAGATATGAATACTGTGGCTAAAGAGTTTCAGGATGTGGAATTTCTTGTTTTATATGTGAGAGAAGCACATCCTGGATCAAATGTCCCAGCACAGAGTTCACTTGAAGAGAAATTAAAACATGCCGGCAGATTGCCCGGGGAAGAAAGCGAAAATAGGACTATTCTTGTAGACAGTATTGACGGTAACGCCCATAATCTCTACGGTTCTTTCCCTGATTTTGTTTATATTATTAATCCTCAGGGCACTGTAGTTTTCAGAAGCGACTGGAACATCCCCACAGACGTTGAGAAGATACTCTTAGAAGGAAGAAATGAAATACATATGCGGGACCATTACGAACCGGGTAAACCTTCTATCCCTACAGCTATTAGGGTATTAGCAAGAGCAGGTCTTAATTCGCTTTGGGATTTCACAATAGGACTTCCGGAACTTATGCAGATGCACAAAAATGTCGACAAAGCTTATGAAGAACATAGCAAGAAATAATCACTATTGATTGCAGTATATATTTAATCGACCAAGTAAAATCCTTAGCCGTCTTTAATTTTTATCATACCTTCAAACTAAACTGACCAAACGGATAATTCGATAGGTTTGTATATTCAGATATGTTATAATTGCACAAATCCAAGAGGAGGGAAGTTATGATAACTCAAAGACGTATTTCAATATTTATTATTACATTGTTGCTCGGCAGCTTTATCTATCTAGCATTTCCTCAAAACACATTCGCCGGAAGCACGTTTACTCTTCCTCCAGTCCCCGGTGGATGTTGCCAATATGATGATGAAGGCCTAGATGTCTGCACTGAAATTAATCCTGGTTTAGTTTGCCCTGTGCTTGATATAGGTCCTGCTGTTGATTTTGTTCCTGATAGGGAGTGCAATTTTCAAACAGGTCAATGTGAAGGTTTAGCCAGAAATGTGCCGACAATGTCCGAGTGGGGACTCATTGCAATGGCAGGCGTGTTGGGAATTATTGGTTATATGATTCTTAGAAGAAGAAAAGCTACTGCTTAAATTCTAATTTATTACTGATATTAAAGGGAGCTTCGGCTCCCTTCTTTTTATAACACCCTCTACATACTTACTTTTTACTACAATTCCCCAGTATTAGATAAAAATTCAAACAGATTTTAAAAATAACTCTTGACTTTTTAAGACGTGTGCTTTATATTATTTATGAAACTTAAGTAACGCACTTAAAATCATCCTCCATCCTCCTTTAAGAAAGGGGAAGCAGATCGAAAAAGACTTGCTTCCCCTCTTCTTTTTTTAGGCATTTTTTCTATAGTTACAATCAGTTATAATTATTTCCCACATTATGGACAAGATACACATAATACTGTTTTACAAATTTGTGGATATAGAAAGTCCGGACGATTTTGCCCAGAATCAGCTAGATTTCTGTAATAATGAAGGCTTACTTGGCAAAATCTTAGTTGCTAATGAAGGTATAAACGGTTCACTCTGCGGCTCTAATGAGAAGATCTCTAACTATAAAGAATTTCTTAAAAGCAAAAAACAGTTTGAAAATATTAACTTCAAAGAGGAAATTGGGACATTTAACCCTTTTAAAAAGATGATTGTCAGGGTTAAAAACGAGATAATAAGAATGGACCAAGAGCTCGATCTTAATAAAAAGGGGAAATACATAACTCCTTCTGAGCTGATTGAACTTTATAATAGCAATGAAGAATTTGTAATACTCGACACTAGAAACAACTATGAGTCTGAAGTGGGTAAATTTAAAAATGCCATAACTCCGGATATTGATACTTTCCGCGATTTTCCAGAAGCCTTAAAAGACTTAGATGACCTAAAGGATAAAAAGGTGATAACTTATTGCACGGGCGGCATAAGGTGCGAGAAAGCTACATCTTATATGATCAAAGAGGGATTCAAAAACGTATATCAGCTTCAAGACGGCATTATAAATTTTTGCCAGCAGTTCCCGGATACCCTTTGGGAAGGAAAATGTTTTGTGTTCGATCAGCGTCTTCTCTCCCATGTAGACCCTGACACCAAGCCGATCACAAAGTGTATTCACTGCAATGAGAGCAGCGATAGATACAAGAACTGCAAAAACCCAACTTGTGATGACTTTATAGTTATATGCGAGAGTTGCGACAAAAAATACAACGGCTGCTGTTCTGAGAAATGCGTTGAAGAGTTCAAGGAATACTCTCTTCGAAAATCAAGACTAAGACAAGGATATAGAACGAAAGAAAATACACAGGAGAGATAAGATGAAAACACTTTTACTATTGGCGGCTTTATTAATTCCATCAGCATTTGTTTCTGCAGAAGAATGTACAGATTACATGCAGGCATTTAACAAGCACCAGCTAGTCATTAAGGGAATGATGGACCTTAATTTTCAAGGAAAAATGAACTCTCAGGTTGGAGACGCAATTGGGAAAAGAATGAAAGAAGCCCAGGAGCCCTTAGACTCAGGAGACTACGACAAAGCTTGCAATATTTATGACTCTATAATTGCGGACTACGGATTTGATACCTCATTTGGAGAAGCACCTACTCAAGAGACCACAGAATCAATCAGCGGTGGTGGTGTTGAATCAACAATGGAAGCTAAACCTGCAGAAGCGGCTTCAAGCTCTGCAGCAGATGAAGCAAGTAGCGATGGCGAATAAATATATTCAGGGCTAATAGTACGATTTAGTTGTTGATACTGATTTACGGCGGGTAATGCTTGATCTAGTCGTCTTCATTATCTTGTTCTTTCTTAGCTCGCAATAAAATTGCGATAACAAATCCTGAAAGAACTAA
>JBCCIH010000216.1 GCA_039028315.1 Thermodesulfobacteriota bacterium
GCCGGATCAAATCATTGCCAGAGCTAAGTCACAGGAAAACAAGGATGCACTAAGAGAGCGCACTGAGCTCGCAGTGTCCAAAGGTATATTCGGCGCACCTACTTTTGCTATTGAAGGTGAAATCTTTTGGGGCAACGATAGATTAGAGGATGCGCTTTTGTTCTACAAAAAAAATTACAGCTAGGCTCTAGGTAGTAACTTCAACACCTTTCCAAAACGCAACGTGATCTTTTATATCCTTCGCTGCATCTTTAGGATCAGGGTAGTGCCAAGCTGCATCTTCGTTTACGCTGCCTTCAACCTCTATATGATAGTAGTTAGCAACTCCTTTCCATGGGCAAGTTGTATTTTTAGCGCTTTCCTTAAAAAATTCTGAATTGATACTCTCGGGCGGAAAGTAATGATTTCCTTCAATAACAACAGTCACGTCACTTTGGGCTATTACTTGATCATTCCAAATTGCTTTCATCCAATAATTCCTCCTTTGTACTACTAAGTATAATGGGATCTGAATTTTTTATAAGGTTGTATTTGCGGCTTAGAGTTTTTTAAATTTCTGCTAACCTAAATTTAAAAGTATGGAGTGTGCCAAAAATGGCAGATATGGTAGCAAGCAGCATTTCTGAAATCGAGGTTTTAGACAATTCAAACCCTGAGCTTTCCAGAGAAAACATTAATATCACAGCAGCAGCATTTTACGTGTTAATAGAGCAAAAGGATCTTTCCCTATTCTCTACTCTTATGAGTCCTGATCTTAAAATATATAAGAATAATGAGGTCTGGGATTATGATTTAACCCTGAGCTATCTAAAAGAGCTGAATTCTAAACACGAAAAAGTAAAATTTCTTCCCCTAGAGATGGTAATCTCAAACGGCGAGTTTGTGACAGTAAAGTTTACTGAAACAATGCACCATCACGACGGCAGCGTAAGCAAAGAAAAATTCATATCAATTTTTCAAATAGTGGACTCCAAGATACAAAACATCTGGGAGCTAGCTGTTCCTACTTCTTAGTGAATCAGTATGAAAAATCGGATTCATTACAGACTCTTGATCATTGTTGCGGATGCTGAGAAACCAAAAAATGGTTTTAAGTATGGATGGTAGCTGGTTTTCGTTTCTACAAAACCTTGAGACTCATAGAGTTTTTTAGCTCTGTTATTAGTGTCTATGACGTCAAGTTTTATGCACTTGTACCTTTTCTCCTTTGCAAATGAGTTAAGCTGCTCCAATATATTTCTGCCAACTCCCTTTCCCCTCATATCAGTATCTACTACTATTCCATCCATCCAAAGCTCGCCAGCAGCAGGCTTTCTCTCATAAAGAATCCAAAGTAGCAATATTGCCCAAGTCCCCTTAATATAGCCCAGGTGTTTAATGATTACCGATGAGCTCATTCCTGCAGTAAATGAGATTCCGTTATGATAAAATCCGCATAGACCAACAAGCTGCTCATCTTTAAGAGCTGCAATTCCGCACTCTGGCTTTATTGCATCATATAGAATACCGATTAGTTTTTCTTTAGATCCAATAATAGGCATGAACTTTTGACTAAAAGCTTCAGCATAGAGCTGGGCTGCCTTTTGCCTGCAGTCCTCAGGAATGCCCAATTGATATCGTATAGATCTGTTCATTATCTCATTATATTAATGTAATCCGATTTTTTAAGATTATGTTAAATATCTTGACATATAAGTCACACTTTTTTAGTTTTATATTAGTTCGGTTAATTAATTAGTTCTCAGAGGGAGCCCATGAGCATAGAGCGTATTGCAGCAAAAGATTTCAGTCCACAGGTATGGGACCATCATTACTCAAATAGTATTCCCTTCGTATTAGAGCTAGAACCTAGTAGCTTTCCTTGTCTTGACTGGAGCGTTGAGAGCTTAAAAGATATTGCGCAGGATGAGAAATATGTATTATACGAAATGCCTGGCGGTAAGTTTGTCACATCCAGAAACGATTTTATCAAACACAACCTTCAAATGCACGAGGTATGCGATCTTCTTTTGAATACTGATAATCCAAACCGATTTCAGATGATAACCGAGATAAAATCTAACCCGGCATTTTTTGAACAAGTGCAGATAACTGAGCAATTGTTCTCTGAAATACATAACAAAATTGTTCAGTGTAATCTTTGGCTTAATGTTGGTGAATTTGTCTCTGGTTTTCATAATGAGTGTTTTGAGAATTTAAACCTACAAATAAGCGGTACTAAACGTTTCGTGCTTTTTGAACCAGGGGTTAGAGACTATTATGCAAAGCCCATTTTAAGTGGACAGGGCCATACCTCACATATTTCAGACCCCGATGATTATGACGAGGAAAAGTTTGTTAATTTTTCAAATGTAAAACACAAACGCCATGAAGTCACGCTCAATGCAGGCGACATGCTCTACTTGCCAATTTGCTGGTGGCACAATGTTCACACCGAGGGGGATACAAACATCAACATTAATGTTTGGTGGATGAACACTCCTAAATCGGTAATGCAGTTCCCAAGACAATTTATATCAGGAATTGTAACCGTTGCTTACCGCAAATTTACAAATCAGCTTTATTGAGAATTTGACGCTGTTCCGTATAAGAGCCCGTCCTCTTTCCATATTTTGATACTAACCCCCTCAGAGTTTACATCTGTGTCATCTACTTTCTGCAACTCCGGGCTTAGATCTGTAACATAGAGCGTCTCAAAGCTGCTTGTGTGTTTGTTTCTAATCTTGAGCTGAGCAGCAAGATTGCCCTGGATTGAGCAGTATCTTCCTCCGATAAGCTCATAATTAGCTGCGATGAAAGGGCCTGCTTTTGATAAATTGAAGTCTAGTTTATCAAGCTCAGTTTGAAGTTTGCTAAGGTTTGCAGTTTCGAATTCTACTTTGAGTTCTTTTTTGTGATTCATTGCAATTTCATCTACGATCCGTTGTTCTATTCCATCACTCTGAAATTGAACTATTGTAAATATAAAACCAATTACTAGCAGCGCCGCAACCGCAAGCTTTAAGTATTTAGAATTAAGCCGACTGTTTGACCGCCCTGACAGCAAAAGCTCAACTTTTTCGTCAGACAACTCTTTGCTTTCATAATATTTCTTTATATTGTCTTTAGTTCTGTCCATAACTACCTCAGCCCTTACCAATCCCAATCTTTGGGTTCATTAGATGATTATATGCGTTTACAAATTTCTTTTTGCCCCTGCTGATAAGAGAAAGCACTGTAGAGCGCGGCTGGTTTGTCAGCTCTGCAATTTCAGCCGCCGTATACTGATCCACAGCATTTAAAAAAAGAGCCTCCCTTTCCTCGGGCCTAAGTTTCTCAAGACATTTATCAATATCCATAATATCTATATCTGCGCTAACCGACCGGTCCTGCGTTTGTTCTTCAAGCTCTTCAATTGCAACCAGCTTATTTTTTCTGTATCGATCGATGAATAAGTTTTTAATGGAGATATAAAATAGAGATTTACTCTTAGCTTCAGCTCCTTTTATATAAAGCTTTAGCCACACATCTTGAA
>JBCCIH010000217.1 GCA_039028315.1 Thermodesulfobacteriota bacterium
CTATGAAGATGTGGGCAGGTTTCCTGATGTACGATAATTTGATCCGCTCCTGCCTTAACAAAATCCTCTATATATTTTTCTGGCTCAACTATCATTAAATGAACGTCCAAGAACATATTTGTAATCTGCCTAATTGCAGACACGACGCCGGGACCAAAATTAATGTTAGGAACAAACCTGCCGTCCATAACATCTATCTGGATTCCTTTGACACCCGCTTCCTGGGCATCCACAACGGCCTCTCCAAGCTTTGTAAAATCGGCTGACAAAATTGAAGGTTCTATTTCTATCATATATACGCTATACCTCTATGAATCGTTTCTTTTTTGATATCTTATTCCGTTAGATGTTGCTACTATGACCTCTGTTGCTGTGCCGAGAAATAGTCCAAACTCTGCAATCCCGGCTTTCTGCCCTAATTTCTGGGCAAGATCGGGCAAATTAGATATGGGACCAAAATTAGAATCTAAAATATAATTTTCTTGATCAGTTGTGTATATGCCGCCATCGTCTTTTTTTCTCAAAACCGGCTCTGCACCAAGTGACTTTAAAAACTCGGCCACCGGCATCCATGAAAAGGGTATTACCTCTATAGGAACTGCAAAATGTGTTCCCAATTTTGGAGAGAGCTTGCTTTCATCAACTATCATAATATTTCGTTTGCTTGCCTGGGCCAGTACTTTTTCTCTTAACAGCGCCCCACCCCCGCCTTTAATCAAGTTAAGGTCAGGGTCAACCTCATCAGCCCCGTCAATCGTGAGATCGATTTGTTGCTTATCGTCAAAGGTTGTAATTGGAATTCCTAAGTCCTTTGCTCTATTTTCAGTTTGTATTGAACTGCATATGCCGATTATATCTGTTAAGCGGCCTTGTTTTAAACGCGTGCCTATCTCTTCGAGGGCAAACTTTGTTGTGCTGCCTGTGCCTAACCCTAAAACCATCCCGGATTCCACAAAATCAACAGCGCTTATGCCGGCTTCTTTCTTAAGTCGGTCTTGAAGACTAACTCCGTTACTAGAGCTCAATTTGCTGTCTCCTTTAGAGTATTTAATTCTGAAATAAATTCCTTTGCAGTGTCAATTAATTCCGGCAGATTATCTACAATTCTAAGATTATCAGCTTTTGCTAATTTATGTACGCCCTCTTTGGTGAAATCTGATGGAACTGCAATGCAGCTTACATCAGCAGCCAGCGCAGCCCTTATTCCAGAGGAGGAGTCCTCTATAGCTAGACCTTGTGAGTGCGATATCCTTAGTTCTTCGCATAGCAGATTATAAATCTCCGGATCGGGTTTACCGTGTTCTACATCCTGGATAGTAGAGATAACATCAAACTCAGATCGTATATCCAGAACATCTAGCACACGGTACGCTTCTCTTCTATGAGACATGGTCCCAAGTGCGGTTGGATAACCCTGATTTCTCGCCCATTTAAGCAGCGCTAAGTTATAAGGACAAAGGTGTTCTTTTAAAATTTTCGGGTCAGATATCATTTTAAAGTAAGCATCCAATCTAATATCGATAAAAGCCTGCCAGGGTTTTGCAACATCAAAATCCTTCATTCTTCTTGATGCCGCATCACCTAAATCAAATTTGTTAAGCAGCCCCTTGGCAACTTCCTTTCTCGAGAGCCCCACGAACTCTTTAAATCCTTCAACCACTTCATCTATGGTTAAAGAGGGATTAAGCTCAACTGCTGCTTTTGCATAGGACTCTGCTTTTAATACCTCTGTCTGCACAAGTGTGCCGTCTAGATCAAAAATAATTGCTTTTATCAATTGTATTCGTTTCTATATGCTTCTTGTTAATCTATTGATATCCTTTACAACATCCTCTCCTAAGTGGAATGTTATCACATTTCTTTTATTGTTGAGAAGCGCTCTGCGGTCTCCTAAAGCTTGAGCGGTTTTGAGCACACCAAAGCTCATAGATGAAGCCTTTTTTCCTGCTTCGTCTGGTATCGGCACATCCTCTGGCATCTCAGAAGTAAACTGTATAAACAGACCATTACCGGCGTCTCCTTTGTGAAGCTGACCTGTTGAGTGCAAGAACCTTGGCCCAAATCCCGATGTTGTTGCAAGCTGGTACTTAGCCTGCACTTTTTTGCGGAATTTCTGCATCGCTTCGTATGTAGCATCATCTGGCTTAACGTAGGCTTGAAGGGTTACATAGCTCCTTCCCTTTCCGCCGTTTCTACCTTTTTTGGCAAGCTTAAGGAACTTCTTAAGCGAATCCTCAACACTT
This sequence comes from Thermodesulfobacteriota bacterium, assembly GCA_039028315.1. NCBI lineage: Bacteria > Pseudomonadati > Thermodesulfobacteriota > Thermodesulfobacteriota bacterium. Next base: position 2,244 of record JBCCIH010000217.1, read on the forward strand.
TTTGCTTTAAAGCTTGAGTAAACAGTTATACCTTTTTCTGTCAGCGTTGGTCTTACATAAGGTAGCTTTCCTTTTTCCTGATACTGGGCAATCATTTTTCGAGCCAAAACTTTAGCCGCCTCAACATTAGGCTGATTAAATGGATGGATTCCAATAATCATTCCAGCAATTGCTATTGCAAACTCCCAGCGGAAGAACTCGCCTCCAATATCGTAGATATCTTGTAAATTTATCCTGACAACTGGATGACCATGGTCTTCTAAAACCTTAACTTTTCTATCATATGTTGTGTCACCTGCAAGACGAAGATAAACGAAAAGTCTGTCGTTGGCATAATTATTAGGGGGTCCAATAGGCTCACGGTCAACCGGCAAAATTCCTTTGCCGATTTTTCCTGTGCTCTCAGCTATAAGCTGCTCAGCCCAAGCGCCAAAACTCTCAATAGGTGGAGAAGCAATTAACGTTACTTTATCGTGTCCCGCTAAAGTAAGCTCTCCCATGATTGCGCCGAGCCAAGCTCCTGAGTGATCACCTTCTACAGCGCAGTTACAGCTCTCGTTGTTGTGCAGCATTTTTATAGCGCGCTCGAGTAGAAGCGGAACATCTACTCCCTGAAACGCTGCCGGCGGTATTCCGACAAATGATAGAGCCGAGTAACGGCCGCCGATATTAGGATCATTTAGAAATGTTGTCCTGAATTTAAGATCTTGAGCAATGTTCTCAAGGTTGCTTCCGGGATCGGTAATTGCGACAAAGTGTTTCCCTACCTCTTTTTTACCCACTTCATCGAGTACTTCGTTATAGAAATACTTCATATATGAAAGAGTCTCGGCAGTTCCGCCTGATTTGGTAGATACTACAAACAGAGTTTTCTTCATATTAAGATTTCTTCTATAGTCTAGTATCATTCCTGGGTCGGTACTGTCCAGGACATGGACATTTAAGTAACCCTTTCTAGATCCGTAGGTTTCTCTTATTACTTCAACTGCAAGGCTTGAGCCGCCCATGCCAAGGAGTAAAAGGTCAGTGTACCCCTCTTTTCTGACTTGCTTAACCACCACGTTAATGCCTGTTATAGCGTCTGCCATTACCTCAGGTATATGAAGCCAGCCAAGGCGGTTACTTATTTCAGTAGGTTTCTTTTCCCAAAC
>JBCCIH010000218.1 GCA_039028315.1 Thermodesulfobacteriota bacterium
ATTCGCGGGGCAATATGACGGGCAGGAAGTAAATCTGATTTGGTGGGAACTCTTCAATGATCCAGTACTAGTATCGCTCGTGAACACAGCTCTAGAGCAGAACAAAGACCTTCTAATTGCCATTAGCCGAATAGAAGAGGCCCGTTCATTTTTAGTATTCACAGAAGCTGACCTTTATCCAAGACTCGATGTACAAGGCGGGGCTAACAGAGGGAACTTTAACGGAGGAATAATTTCAAGTGACCCAGATGAACCCACAAACAGCGCCTTTATTTCACCGGTTGTGAATTGGGAGATTGATTTTTGGGGCAAGTTTAGAAGAGCTAACGAATCTGCAAGAGCCCAGCTACTAGCAACAGAGTATGCTAAAAAAACAGTCCAAATAAGTCTTATATCTGAAGTGGTTGGAGCATATTTCATGCTGCTTGATTTTAAAGAGAGGCTCAGGGTTTCTGAGCAGACCTTAGAATCCAGAGACGAGAGTCTTGAGATTATACAAAAGCGTTTGGATAGAGGAGTAATACCTGAGATTGATCTTAATCAGGCTCAGGTACAAAGAGAGATTGCAGCTGCTGCAGTACCACTTAATAAGAGGCTAATAGCAAACACAGAAAATGCTATAAGCGTGCTGTTGGGAACTTTCCCAATGGAGATAAGAACCGATCTTGACCTGTATGAGCAAACAATACCTCCGGATGTTCCCTCTGGACTGCCGTCAGAGCTGCTAGAGAGAAGACCGGATATTTTAGAAGCGCTTTATTTGATTCAGGCACAGAATGCGCTAATTGGAGTAGCAGTTGCTGAGAGATTCCCTTCTATTAGCATTTCCGGAGCTGCGGGAGCGGCCACGAACGAAGCCACAACAATGACAATAGAAGGATTTGCATGGAATATTGCTGCCGGGCTTGCAGGACCTATTTTCAACTTTGGCCAGGACAAAGCTAGGGTTGAGATTGAAGAGACCAGAACAGAGCAGGCGCTTTACAGCTATCAGAATGTAGTCCTTAACGCTTTTAGAGAAGTGTCTGATGCTTTAGTTGACATTCAAACCTACAGAGAGCAGCTCATAGCGCTAAGAAGCCAGGTTAAAGCTGCGGAAAATGCAAACCGTCTGTCAAAACTAAGGTATGACCAAGGATTTTCAAGCTATCTAGAAGTGCTGGATTCTGAAAGGGCACAATTCTCTGCTCAGCTTGATCTATCCCAAGCCACACAAGAATACTACAATGCTTACGTAAGACTATATAAAGCATTGGGAGGCGGTTGGATATCACCTCAAGAAATGCAGAGCGGTCAAGTAATCCAGACACAGCCTGTATCTTACTAATTCTTAATTCACTTCATATGCAATTGTGCTAAGATTTATATATGTATTTATCCAAAACTGATTTCGGCGAATATTTAAAATGCGCCAAATGTCTATGGCTTAAAAAGAACAATTCTGACCTTTATATCCCCCCTGCTGTCACGGAGTTTAATCAAAAACTGATAGACGAAGGATATGAGGTTGAGCAGTATGCCAGGCAAATATTTGGGCAAGGCGCTTTAGTACAAGGCCGCAACGAAAAAGCAGCGATTGAAACTAAAGAGTTAATTGAGCAAAAAGCCTCGCCGATTTTTCAAGCGACTTTTATTTCAGAGGATGGTCTCTTAGCTAAAATAGACGTTTTAGTTTATAACGAATTCTCAGACTCTTGGACTATATATGAAGTTAAATCCTCGACTGCAATCAAAACCGGTAGGGATGAAAACAATATTTATGATGTGGCATTTCAAAAACTGGTCATGACTACTGTCGGTGTGCCAGTTGAACAAACTTATATTATTCATCTGAATAAAGAGTTTAAAAAAAATGGGGATATTGAAATATTTGATCTCTTTTCTATAACTGACATCAGCGATCAAGTTGATCAGGAACTAGCGATGATAAAAATGCATGCCTTGGAGGCTCTTAAATTTCTGGGCAGAGAAGAAATAGAATTAAATGACTGTACATGCCTTTACTCCTCAAGAAGAAACCACTGCTCTTCATTTAATGTACTAAATCAAGATGTTCCAGACTATTCAATTCATGATATCGCACGAATTAGCGCTAAAGGATTAAGGGATTTAGTGGATAGTCTAATTATAAATATAGTGGATATCCCCGAAGATTTTAAACTCACTCCAAACCAAAGGGTACAAGTTGACCTGGAAAAGTCTCAAGTACCGAAAATTAATGTTGACGAAATTAGGAATACTATTTCTGAGCTCGAATATCCGCTTATATTCTTAGATTATGAAACTTATGTATCAGCAATACCAAAAGTTGAGAAATTTTCCCCGCACCAGCATATCCCTTTTCAAGTATCTATTCATATCTTAGATGAAAACACAAACTTAGAGCATTTTGAATACCTTGCGGAAAACATTAACAATGCACCTGTAGATTTAATTGAATTTCTAATTGAGACTATTCCTCAAAAGGGAAGTCTGATCTCGTGGCATGCTTCTTTCGAGAACACGAGAAACACGCAAATTGGGGAAATATATCCTGAATACAAAGAGTTTCTTCTAAACTTAAACGAGAGAACATTTGATTTAGAAAGAATATTCAAAGATGACTATAAACATCCAGGATTTAAGGGCAAAACATCGATCAAAAAAGTCCTGCCGGTTTTGTGCCCAGAGTTCTCATATCAGGATCTGGAAATACAAAGTGGAACAGTTGCAATGGAAGGCTGGCATAGAACCATATTCGAAGAGCTCAATCGTTCAGAGCGAGCCGAACTTCAAAAATCACTTCTTGAATACTGCAAATTGGACACGCTGGCCATGGTGAAAATTTTCAAGCATTTGAAAGAATTATGATATAAATTTATTGTGTTCATTCTCAGTTTAGATCATCGTCTTTCATATATTTAGTACCTTTTACAGTCACTTCAAGTGCAAGGCCATCCTCAGTGAGCTGATAGATCCACACCCCTGGTGAGACTATCGCTGCGCCTGTAAAGGCTCCTCCATCATCGTCCAGCTTTGCTGCTACGGTAGATTGGCCGCCAAATTCCCAGCCGGAGTTGATGAATTGATCAAAAACCGATTTGTTTTCAAACACAAAAACAACTTGAAACCTCTTTATGCCTATTCCAAGACCGGCCTGAACTTCGAGCATTTTCATATATGTATGTTTGCCACTTGTATTGTTAATAGCCTCCCCTTTTCCCTTACCTCCGCCTGCTACAAATATCTTCATACCAAAATTACTAAACACAGCATAACCATAGCTTCCACTAATCGCTTGTTTGGATTCAGGTTGAAGTTTGTATAACCGCTTTAGAGTCTCAGTTGTTTTATCGTTTATCTCTTTTCTTTCTTTAGCAACATCTTTAGCACC